>JADFZZ010000060.1 GCA_015232315.1 SAR324 cluster bacterium
ACATTTTCCACCACGATTGCCCGATACCATTGCGTCGGGGTACTTTGGTTCAATAGCAACCTGGCCACTTGCCGGCTTTCCATCAACATTAAAGAGGAGCCTGCGGTTATATTTGCACTATAGACAAGCGAAGTTCCAGACATAATGTTCTTAGCTTTTGATCGGGTACTTACGTTTCACAGTTTCTGAAAGGTGCCACGTTTTTCATATAGTTTGCGTGCATGAAACAGAAGTCGTTCAATGAACACCGTGATATCCTCAGAAGTGGTGTTCCATCCCATGCTCACACGCAGGCATGACTTAGCCTGTTTCCGGGATAATCCCATGGCAAGCAGGACATGACTGGCTTCCAAAGCGCCTGAGGAACAGGCGGAACCTGTTGAAACGCTGATTCCGTCAAGATCGAGACGAATCAGCAAACTTTCCGCGCTGAGACCTTCAAATCCGAAGTTCAAAGTGTTTGACAGACATTGTTCCACATTTCCATTCATGAAAAATCCATCAATTTTCTGAAAGGCGTCAATCATTTGACGTTTGAATTCCCGCCATTTTGTATCCAGTTCAGGCTGATGTTCCACATGCCAGGATAAGGCCTCGGCAAAACCTGCGGCCATGACACTGTTTTCCGTTCCGGCTCTCCGGCTTCTTTCCTGCTTGCCCCCAGTGATCAACGGTTCCAGAGAAACGCCATTGCGGACATAGAGCAACCCGATTCCGGGAGGACCTCCGATTTTATGCGCTGAAAATGTGGCATAGTCCATCCCGGAGTCTTTCAAGTTCAGCGTCATTTTCCCGGCACCCTGAACACAATCCGCATGAAACAAAAAATGATGATTCCGGGAAAATTCGGCCAATTCCCGACACGGTTGAATCGTTCCGGTTTCATTGTTGGCCAGCATCACCGAAAGCAGTACGGTGTTTTCCCTGACCAAATCCTTCAGAGATTCAGGAGCGACAGAACCTGAACATGAAACCGCAACCGTGGAATAATTCCCGAGTCCCTTCCCCGCCAGATATTGAACGGTTGAATGAATGGAGGGGTGTTCGATGGACGAAGTGATGATGTGGAACGGCGTTGGCTTGTACTGAAATTGTCTGAGAAGTGTGTTGTTGCCTTCACTGCCACCGCTGGTGAACAGGATTTCCTGCGGGGTGACCCCAAGAGTTTCCGCAATGTTTTTTCGGGATTGTTCCAGTAAATCACGTGCCGACCTACCGCCCTGATGAGGACTGGAGGGGTTCCCGACGATGGCTGAAAAACCCTCCTGGAGGCATTTCAAGACCCCCGGAAGCATGGGCGATGTCGCATTATAATCCAGATAGATATGGCGGGATGGCGATTGTTTCATTGAGGTCGAATCTGCGTGTAACTGGTTTTTAAAACTTCTCTGGCTCTGAACATTTTGCTTTTCACGGTTCCTGAGGGAATCTTCATGATTTCAGCGACTTCATCATAGGAACAGCCTTCAAAAGAAACCAGAATCAACACTGTTTTCAGATCATCAGGCAATTGGTCAATGAACCGGTTGAGATCATGAACCATGGCGTCTTTTTCAAATTTTTCTGAGGGAGTCAATTCGAGAGATGGTTGTTCTTCCAGAATTTCTTCTGAAACAAATTCAACATTTTGTCCTGGAGATTGACGATGATGCTGTAAAACCTTGTTGTAGGCAATGCCAAACAGCCAGGTTGATAGTTGACTGCGTGCCTCATAACCTGAAAGCTTGTTGAAGGCCGACACAAAGGTTTCCTGGGTCAGATCTTCAGCTTCATGTCTATTCCAGACATGTCGGAGAATGAAACGGAAAATTTTGTTTTGAAAACGCGTTACCAGCAATTCAAAGGCACTGGAATCCCCGACCAGAATCAAGTTGATCAATTCCTGATCAGACAATGAATTGTTTTTTTAAATAATTTCATAGGATTACTGACAATTCATGAGAAAGATTCTGACAAAAAACTGTGATTGTTGACAATGTGTCGATATAAGGGGTTTCTGTATGAATGATGAATTGCATCATCAGGGAAACATCAGAATTTTTCCAGTTGTTTTCCGCCCTTCCAGATCCGAATGCGCCTGACGCGCATCCTTCAACGAATATTTATGCTCAATCCGGAGATGGAGTTTCCCCGCCAGTATACGGTGGAACAGATCCTGAGATCGGGTTTCAAGAGAGGGACGGTCCGCAATATAGTCTTTCAGGGTTGTTCTGGTAAGATACAGAGAGCCTCGTTGTGACAGCATCAACGGAGAAAACGCGGTGATGGGACCACTGGATTGTCCGAAGGTCACCATCATTCCTCTGGGTTTCAAACAATTCAAACTTTTCTCAAAAGTATCCTTCCCCACCGAATCATAAACCACATCGACTTTTTGCCCCTCTGTAATTTTCATCACTTCCTGCTCAAAATCCTGTCTGGAATATAAAACAAGGGCATCGGCGCCTGCCTGTCTCGCCAGTTCAGCCTTGGCTTCTGTCGAAACGGTTCCGATCACATAAGCACCGGAGGCCTTGGCCAGTTGAATGGCCAGCAACCCGACACCTCCGGCGGCGGCGTGAATCAGACAGGTGTGATGCGCCTTCAACGGAAAGGTGCTTTGGGTCAAATAATGCGCAGTCATTCCCTGAAGCATGGTCGCGGCGGCGTTTTCCAGCGAAAGGGCGTCGGGAATCCTGACCAGTCGTGATTCTGACGCACAGACAAATTCAGCATACGCTCCGGGAACATCCGCAAACGCGACCCTGTCACCCGGTTTGAATTGTGTGACTTGTGAACCGATCCGCTCGACCGTACCCGCACCTTCCAGTCCGGGTATGAACGGCAGACTCACCGGATACAGTCCGCTCCGTTGATAGGTGTCGATGAAATTCACACCCAGGGCTTCAAGTTTGACCAGCACTTCATGGGATTTGCAGTCAGGTCGTTCAACATCCACATAATCCAGGACTTCCTTGCCGCCGTATTTCCGGATTCTGATAGCTTTCATAGCGTTCCTTTTTGTAATAGGGTGTGTAAGGTTACAATTTTTTATAGTTGACGTTATTTCTGGTTCAATTTTGAATTATTTTCAAGGTTTGTTGATCGCTAATGGCACATAGATCGAGTATTATGTGTATTCAATGAATACGGACATAAAAAAACTTGCGTTGCCCCGGTCTCTCTCCTAGATTTTTCAATCTTTTACTTCGGGAAGATCTTGATATTCAGGTGGTCTGTCACACAGGAACCACCATGTTGACACGTTCATGTTTGAAGGAAATTTTATGGAAGAACAAAAAGAAGATATGCTTGAAGCCGCGGGGCTTGCCGCCAAATTGCTGGAATCAAGAACTATTGTCATTTCAAGGCATGTGGATTCTGAATTGACGGCCAAGGTGCTTAATTTGCTGATCCTGTTGGAACAAAGTGATCCTGATAAAATGATTACCATCATCATCAACAGTCCTGGCGGTGAGGTGTTTTCAGGGTTCGCTATTTTTGACATGTTGCGTTTTATCTCTTGTCCCATTCGAACCATTGTGAGTGGTTTTGCGGCAAGCATGGGTTCCATTCTTAGTCTGGCCGCACCCAAGGGGCGTCGATTTATAATGCCCAATGCCAAGGTGATGATCCATCAACCCCTGCTGACAGGTTATCAGGGGAGTGTCATTGACTGTGAAATTCAGGCAAAACAGATTCTGAAAACTCGTGACAAGATCATTGATATTTACTGTGAAGCGACAGGTAAAAATTATGAAGAAATCAAAAAGGCACTGGACCGTGACAACTGGTTGACCGCAGAAGAAGCCCTGGCCTATGGCCTGATTGACAAGATCATTAAAACCCGCAAAGAATTGAATGAAATCCAGTAATCCTTCCAGTTCAGCCACAATTCCAGGTGTGGCTGAAGACATCCCCGCGAAGTCATCCGCCAATAACTCGGGCAGACTGAAACTGCTGTGGCATTATGTCAGCCAGCATAAACTCACTTATGGAGTAGGCATATTTTCGATTCTGGCCACCAATTGGATTGCTGTCAGTATTCCTCAATATATTCAAAAAAGTATTGATCTGATTCAGACGAATCTTGCAGGTCGTCAGGATGAACTTTTGCGATACCTGGTGATCATGCTGTCGCTCGCACTGGGCATGGTGGTGGTAAGAACCTTATCCAGGGTTTTGTTTTTCAATCCCGGCAGAGCCGTTGAATTCGCCATCAAAAATGATCTGTTTTCACATTTAACCCGCCTCCAGAAAAATTATTACGATCACACCAGCACCGGGGCCATCATTTCCAGAGTCAACAACGATATCACAGGAATCCGGCTGATCTGTGGATTTGGTTTGTTGCAACTGTTCAATATCATTTCAGCCCTGTCCATGACTCCATGGAAAATGTGGCTGATTTCGCCCGATCTCACCTTGTATTGTGTCATTCCGGTGATTCTGGTTTTCAGCATTGTTCGGTTTGGGATGAAATTTATCATTCAGAACATGAATCAGTATATGGACAGTCTCCAAAAAATGTCAGGTTTCACGGTCGCCGCATTGTCCGGCATTGATGTGATCAAAAGTTATGGAATGAATCAGTGGACTGTTAGCCGTTTTCAGAAAGATAATCAGAGTTTGTTGGACCGATCGCTCATCATTACATGGATCAGATCTTTTACCATGCCGATTCTGGTCAATCTGGATAACTTCCTGAAAATTGTAATTCTGGCGCTGGGTGGCGCAATGATGATTGAGGAAGGGTTGACCATTGGCCAGTTGACCGCGTTTATCACCTATGCCGGACTGTTGACCATGCCGTTGATGGGACTGGGTTGGGTTACCACAATTTTTCAACAGGGATTTGTTGGACTCAACAGCATCCAGACCATCTTTCAGGAACCTGTACCATTTCAGGAGTGTCAGCCATTACCGGAAGCTGAAGCTGAAACCTTGATGAATCAGGGGGTGGTTGTCAAAAATCTCAGCTTTCGCTACAGCGATCAGGAAGATTGGGTTTTGAAAAATATTTCGTTCCAGATTCAACCTGGTCAGACGGTGGGCATTCTTGGAAAAGTCAGTTCAGGAAAAACCACGTTGGTCCATTGCCTGAGTCGCTATCTGGAGACGTCGGACGGAACCATTTATTTTGGAAAACATGACATCAATCACCTGACTTATGAGGATATCAGGAAATCCATCCATACTGTGCCGCAAGAACCATTTTTATTTTCTGATACGGTGCAGGAAAATATTTTGTTTCCCTTGCGGGTGCGTCCGGAAAATCCTGATGAACTGCTGAAGCGTCTCCTGTTTGAATGCGCACTGGATCAGGAAGTTCAGCACTTTTCCAATAACGTTCACACCATTGTGGGTGAAAAAGGGATTATGTTGTCAGGTGGGCAAAAACAACGGATCAGTCTGGCCAGAGCCCTGGCATCTCCTTGTGAACTGCTGATTCTTGATAATGTTTTGTCTGCGGTGGATTATGAAACCGAACATTTTTTACTTGACCAGATTTTTACCACTCGCAGAGCAAAAAGTCTGCTGATTGTGTCACACCGGTGTTCAGCCCTGGAAAAAGCGGATCATATCCTTGTACTGGATGAAGGCCGGATTGTGGATCAGGGCACCCATGAAGATTTAGTGACACGTCCGGGTCATTATCAGGAAACCTGGAACCTTCAGCATCAAACTGAAGGTTGATCCTCTGTTCGTTCCCCTTGAGCCTCACTGACTTCCGGGATATCCGCTTTTTTGGGCCGGACGAGATCTGAAATTTTATTGTCGCCATAACGGTCAATCACCGCATCAATCACCCCTTCTGCCATCCTGATAAAGAAAATATTATAATTCAGGTTCACATTTTTAAGCGTTTCCACACTCAGCACAAATTCCTTATCTTTCAGGTTATCCCAAAGAGTGCTCACCATTTTTTGAATATTTCGTTGATTCATGGAACGTTGCATGATGGTTTTGGTGTAACCTTCAATGACGTGCAGATTCTGTTTAATGAATTTTTTGATTTCGCTTTCAATGTTCTTGAACGCGGTGGGATAACGATTGATGGTGCTGGACGCGACATTTTGCCCGAGTTTGACCAGTCGCCCGAAAATAGGAACTTTCTGGGTGAAAAAATTTTCATCAAGAAACATATCCCGGATGTTGTTGAACATCAGTTCTGAAATAGACTCACGATACAATTGGCTGGTGATGAAGTTTTGAATGATTTGGTCCTGTTGTTCATGATCCGTTACCAACGAACTGAATAAATCCTGAAACGCATCTTCAGAAACGAGATCTTCCACCTTGATTCTCAATTCAAGCCGTTTCAATTCTTCCCACACCGATTGTATCGACATCCGGTCCTGTCCCTTCAAAAAAATCTCCAGGATCTCCATGGTGACTTTTTTATTAATCATCGAATGCAGGGTTTTGTCCTTGTTTTCGTCATACCAGGAACGTCGCTTGCCCGGTATGGACTGCCTGGCACTTTTCATCGGTGATCGTGCTTTTTTTCCGGTTGGAGGTACTGTATTTTCGTTCATGATCTTGCCACAGAATTTAAGGTTAAAAAATATTCATGATTCTTTTATCTCATTTCATGCTTTAAGGGATAGGTCAATGGGGGAAATAAAGAAAAATTGAGTTATCTCTTCCATTGTGTTTTTGTTTCAGTCCAGTTATAAACTCAAAAACACACACATCTCCATGTGTCCAACAGGCTTTCCACGGCATCCGGGTACGGGTTGATCGCTGAAGGGCAGAAATGGATTCAATCTAAAATAAAAGGAAGGTAATTCATGCAGACTCCTGAACTGGAAAGCATCCCGCTTCACGAAGAAATTGTTTTTTTCCGCCCCGTCCTGGCGACTATCAGAAAACTGCTGGATGTCGTGGAATCAAAGCAGGGAACCAGTGTGCAGGCCGATGTCAATGCGTTTTATGTTCCATCCCAAGGTCAGCAACGAGCCATCACAGAAATGCATCTGGCTTCCAGTGAATGGCTACCGATTCGTGACTATCTGATGGGCAAATCACCCTTGCATTTTTTTTATGAACCACAGATGTCAGGTCTGGTCTACAAAGAGGGGTGTTACTGGATATTTCCGGCCATAGAACAACTCAACCAGTATTGCTACCGGGAACGCCTGAAACTCAATGAACTTTCGCCCAAAAGTGTGCGCAAACTTCCCTTTCAGAACCTGGAACCTCATTTTCAAAAAGAAATCGCCGAATTACTGAACCATGACGAAAAACTTTATTCCATGCGCGCCCAGGAATGTGAGCGACATTTGAAACTTGCCCGATTTTATCTTCCCAAAAGTCAATATCTGGAAATTCAGACACTAGCCCGGATCATGCTCAAACTGGGACTGCATCATGAAATTCAGGATCTGATCCGCATCAATAAAGAAAAAGTCATGGTCGATCGCATGAAGCTCAAAAAACGAGTCAGAGCCGTCCATACACTCAGCATGAAGTATTATTTTTTTAACGTTCCCGATGAAGAAAAACAAAAAATTGATGGTCTGGTCGACCGCGATGAAAGCAAACAACTGAAAGCGCTGGAATACATTGAACGAAAAGTCGGCAAGTCTTTCAGCATCAACAACACCCATGACCAACTCAAGAAAATCCAGCAAACCATTTCTGATCGCCCCGTCACGTCCCAGGAACCTGTTGAGGAATGATTCCTGAACAACAGGCAATTCCACCATCTATCCCATCCGCAATCCCAGTTTTTTTTGGATGCTGTCTTTTCCTTTCCTGATTCTGTAGCCCTGAATGGTGCTAAACTTGCTTTTCCAGTCATAGACATTTGCGCTATGAATTTTTTTCGTGGAAAGGCATTATGAGAGTATTCCTTCAATTATTTTCAGCCATTGTGTTACTCATAACAGCAACCAGCGGGTGTTCAGACCGTGAATCTGAACCAGGTCCCCCCACGTTCAGTGTATCCCCCGAAGAAGAAACAGTTGCGGTTGGCACCGAAGTCACTTTCACTGTGACACAAAAAGCTGATCTTCTCTCTGGATGGACTCTGGCCTACGAATGGTGGACTCTGGATAATGTGTCCACTTGCCGTGGAAAAACCTGCGTCATCACTAAAACCACCGCACAAACTGTGACCCCCGTTTATCATGTCCGCATTTATGGAAAAGCATCCGGAAATCAAACCATGCAGATATTTCAGAACAATACCGAGGAAGAATATGACTGGGATGCGCCAACAGTTACCTTTGAATGAAACGAATTGATCAAAACTTATGAATAAAATACTGAAACACCACAATACAGCCCTTCAGTTGCCTCAAAGATTGGCCACAGCGGAAGCCATGCGACGCATGGATCAACGTGCCATTCAGGAGTTGGGAATTCCAGGGATGGTTCTCATGGAAAACGCGGCCAGAAGTGTGGCCGATTTCATGGTAAAATCTTATTTGCAGGACAATCCCGGTTTTAATGTCGTGGTGTGTTGTGGAAAAGGAAACAATGGTGGCGATGGTTTTGCCATTGCCAGAATTCTGGGAAACAGGGGATACCGGGTCAAAGTGGTCCTCACGGGTTCCCCCACTACCAGGGATGCTCAGTTGAATCTAAAACTCTGGGAACATTTTGGCGCGACTTTCAAATTTCCAGGCGAAGATTCACGACAACTCCTGCAGAATGCGGATATCGTCGTTGACGCGATTTTCGGGACAGGTCTCGAACGCCAGGTTGAAGGTGTTTACAAGGAATGGATCGAAGCGATCAATGAATCCAATGCCATAAAAATCGGAGTGGATATTCCCTCAGGGGTGAATTCAGATGATAGCAAAATCATGGGTATCGCTGTCAGGTGTGATCACACCATTTCCTTCCAAGTTGGCAAACAGGGTTGTTTTCAGCTTCCTGGGGCCTCCTATGCAGGAAACGTTGTCATCGCGGATATCTGTATTCCTGTTTTCTGGGAAGAACATGAAGAACCCGTATATTTAGCAACACTTCCCTTTGCAAAATCATTGGTTTTAAAACGTCCAGAGGATGCTCACAAAGGTTCCTTCGGGCACCTGTTGACAATTTGCGGGTCTGCCGGCATGGGTGGCGCGGCCGCTCTCAGCTCATTTTCCGCTCTAAAAAACGGGACAGGGCTTGTTTCTGCCTGTGTGCCACTCAGTTTGAGAGACCGTCTTCCCGGGAATTTCCCCGAAGTCATGACATTATCCAGAGAATCATCGGTTCCCCAATATTTTACAGGGGAGGATCTTGAATTTCTGAAAGAGGCGATTGTTTCCCGTGACGCGGTCTGCGTTGGCTGTGGGCTTGGACAACAGGCTTCTACCTTGCAACTCATCAGGGATCTGGTTCCACAAATCAAAAAACCCGTGGTGCTTGACGCTGATGGATTAAACGCGCTTGCACCCCTTGGGGATTTCAGCTTTGAGACACCGGTGATTCTGACCCCGCATCCCAAGGAATTTTCCCGACTGTGTGAAGCAACCATGGCAGAAATAAGGGATAATCGAATTCAATTGGTCAGACAGTATTCGAAACGCTGGAACGCAATACTCGTGTTGAAAGGTGCCCACTCTGTTATCGGTCTCCCCAATGGAACAGTTTTTATCAATCCCACCGGTAATCAGGGTATGGCCACGGCTGGTTCTGGAGACGTATTGACAGGAATCATCGGCGGTTTGCTGGCACAAGGTTATGAACCGGAAAACGCCGCGATTCTTGGCACCTTCCTGCATGGACTCGCCGGCGATTTACTGCTCAAACACATGCACCCTGCCTGTATCACTGCCATGTCAATGCTTGACGGGATCAACCTGGCATGGCAAGTTCTTGCAGATGTTTCATAAGCCACTGCAAGCCATTCCTCTCAGACCTGTTTTTCAAGAAATTCAATGATATCGTGTGAAACCTTGTCAGGCGCATCCGCATAAAAGGCATGACTCATTTTCTTATACCGAATCAGCGTGGCTCCGGGAATCCGATCTGCCAGAATTTTAGAATTTTCCGCGGATACGATAGCATCCTTGGTCCCGGTCATAACCAGTGTCGGTTTTTTGATTTGGGGAAGTCTTTCCCATGAATTGTAGCGGATTAAGGCCATGAACTGTTTTTTCTGATTTTGAGTGGTGATTGGTGCTTTGAAGCCTGCTTTTATGGAATATCTCACTGCGGAATCCCGGGTGTCTCTGGAAAAATTCATGTAAAGTAGCGTTTCGTTGACTGTCATTTTGGGGGTAACCAAAAACTTGAGGACCCATTCGATGGCATAAGGTGAAAAGAATTTGCCACGTCTCGGCCCGCAAAAAGTACACCCTAAAACCAATCCTCTGACTTTATCAGGATAGCGCAAGGCCATTTCCTGCGCGATCATTCCGCCCAGTGAGATGCCTAAAATATGGGCTTGTTCAATTCCCAGAGCATTCATAAACGCCTGAGTGTCATCGGCGAACATTTCCACCGTGAAGGGCTCATCGGTGGATGTGCTTCTGCCGGCCCCACGGTTATCCACCATGATGACCTGAAAATGTTTTTCCAGTGATTCAATCAACTCCGGTGGCCACTGATCAATATTGCCAGTCCAGCCCATCAACATGATGAGCGGAAATCCTGTTCCATGTGTTTCATAATACATTTCAATGTTATTTACATTTACCTTGGGCATAGGTCTCCTGTGATTTTTATTAAATGTTGGATTATGAAATCCAGAAATTATAACAAGGTTTATGGATATACCAGTTCTGTTTTCTTTTTGATTCAACGGAGCGGATTTTTTCTGAAATTTTTCGAGCTGTGCAGGTGATTTGAATATGTTGTAGAACAGGAATACACTGGATTTTGCGTTATTTTCCCCCAAAAAGAACCTTTTGATGCGAGAATCCTATGTCCAATTATGAAATCAAGATCCA
>JADFZZ010000061.1 GCA_015232315.1 SAR324 cluster bacterium
GGGAGTGTGGCCTTGGCTTCGGTGACGGCCTTAAAAAAGAATCAGGAATATCCAACCTGGTTTAAGCATCATGTCCTTGAGTTTAAACTGGTTGCGTAAAATACACCTGCACAGGTGGAATTTTTTCTGAAAGATCAATCCGTGGGTTTTTCCCGGAAAAGCAGGAGAGAAGGCAGTACGAACAAATCTGCCAGACACGCCAGAACAATGATAGTTCCACCCAAAATAGCAAAATGAACGGCAGGCAGAAAGGTTGAGAGGACATTGATTCCAAAGCCGAGAAACAGGATGACAGAGGTCAGGATGACAGCCTGACCAGCACTGGTAAAGGCTTGTTCAACCGATTTTCTTCTGGGTAAGCCACTTTTCCGCAAGCGACTGTAGCGTTTCATCATGTGCATTGTGTCATCCACTGCCACCCCAAAGGTCAAGGACGCAATAATCATTGTGTTGAAGTTGAGATAAATATCCAGTTGCACCATCAGGGCGCCAGCAACAACAATGGGCATAATGCAGGGAATCATGGATATCAACCCATATTTGACCGACCTTAGCATTAGAAAAAAACAAAGAAGAATGGTTCCCAGTGAAATTAAAAATGAGCGTGACAAACCTCTGATCACATACGTATCTTTTTTGCTGTCCAACACAGCGTCTCCCGTAATGAAAAATTCAAATTCCGGAAGTTCTTTTGCAATCAATTCCTCCACTTCTATCATATTTTTGCGTGTTGTCAGCGATGAAATGTATCTTTGTGGAATTTCCAGTTTGATGTAGTTGCCGTCAGAACTGATCAAATCTTTCAAAGCCTCTGTTGATTCCGAGGCCTGATATAAATATAAATAATGATCCAGGGTCTGCTGTGAAGCAGGGATTGTGTAATAGTTCGGATTATTTCCATGTACGATTTTATTTATGTGTCGGACATAATCAGCTATTGATCTGACATTTCCGGAATCCTGATTTTTTTCAATAGCGTCTTCAATCAAAACCAGCTTTTTGAGTAAGGCGGGAATCTGATTCATCAGGATGTTGGATACTTTGAGAATCACCATCATGCCACCGGTATTTTGATAATGTTGATCAAAATACTCCAGGTCTTGAGTGATCTTTGAGTTTGCCCTGAAATAGCTCTTAATTCCTGAATCCGCTTTAAGAGACAGACAGATCCAGCCGGCGCCAAAAGTGAACGCCAGTGCAATAATAACAATCCATCGTCCATATCGTGAGGTGGTTCCAATCAGAAAGTTTCCTATGCCCGTTATCAGGAATTTTGGATAGTGAGGCGTGACAAATGAGTGGTTTTCGTTGGTAAAGCTCAATACGGAAGGCAAAAACGTGAATGAAAACAAAAAGGCTGAAAATACTCCCACTGAGGCCATCACGCCATATTCCTTGACCGGTATCAGTTCAGTGAACGTCAACGCCCAAAAACCGATAGCCGTGGTCAGCGATGTATAAAAACAGGGGGTGAACAATTGCCTTTGTGTCGTAATGG
This sequence comes from SAR324 cluster bacterium, assembly GCA_015232315.1. Classification (NCBI taxonomy): domain Bacteria; class Deltaproteobacteria; species SAR324 cluster bacterium. The sequence continues at coordinate 1,499 of JADFZZ010000061.1, forward strand.
CCGCATATTCCTGCGAGTATCCTATATTTCTGAAAGCGTAAAACTCAGTCAGAAAATGGATGGCGTCCCCGATTCCGGCCGCTATGATCAAAACAGAAAGACCAGGCGTATTGAGAATATTCAGTTTCCATCCCATGATGCTGGTGAAACCATAGGTGACGGCCACAGAAAACACCACCACTGATACCGCGCAAAAAACACTCAACCAGGATCTGAATACAACATATAGCAACAGAACCAGCAGGATCACCATCACAGGTTGCACTAGTCTACGGTCTTTCTCATTGTTTTCCTGTATTTGACCATAAATGGCACTCGTCCCTGTGAAATGAAAAGAATAGCCACGTTCCTCATAGTTCTGATTCTTTAAAAATTCCCGGACATCCCTCAATAATTTGATATGATGGTTAAATGAGCCTTTCTGATAAATCACTTTTGCGGAAATGATAGTATTTCTGAAATCACTGGTGATGAGCGTGCCATGGATCAGTGTTTCTTTCTGCATAATTTTTACAATCTGGTCAATTTGTTTGGGCGTGCCTTTCCAGGAAGAAGGATCTTCAAACAGTGGATGAGAGGTCAGTTTTCCACGTTCATAAACATGGTACTGATAATTACTCAAAGAATTGACCCGGCTTACATAATCCTGTTGATCCAGAAATTGAGTGATTTCATGGATAATTAACAGTGTGTCCCCATTGATGATGTCAATATCCTGTTGACGCGCCTCAATCCCGATCACAAAAGATTGGTGGTCGCCAAACAAATAGTTTGATCGCTCATAATGATACATCGCCGGATCGTCAGGAAGAAACCAGATTTCAGCAGAATTATCAAAGGACAGTTTGGAGATGGGAACTAACAAAATTATTTGGCTGAGAACTGTCAGACCAATGATCCACTTTCTGTATTTGATGACACCATAAGCCCAACGGCGTATCAAAACACGCATCCAATGAATCAAAGACAGGTTCATAATTTTATTCCAGGCATAAAACGGGGATTATTCTGATCGAAGCTTTAGTTATGTCTTTAACATAAACAATTCAGGAAAGTCTATTCCTGATCAGAAAGATGTGGTTTTTCGGGATTTAAAACAAAAAAAGGAGCTGGCAGGCTCCTTTTTTGGGGGGGGGAAAATTGGAATCGTCCGATTTAGATGCTGTCGTAGTAACTGAACGCTTCCAGGCTCTCATAGTGAGAGTTCATTTCATCCATAACGGATGATTGGCTTTTTTGGTCTGGAAGAACTTTGATCTTCCCACCTTTGTTTAAAAACTGTTTCATTGCTTCTTCAAGTTCCTGCCTTGATACATCTTTTCGATCGTTTTCCATACATGCCTCCTGAAGTACCTCATTAATTATTGATCACTGATTCATGAGGGGTAAATTGCAAAACATTTTCCATTACGGCAAACTGTACTTCCGTTGTCGTTAATTACCGATAATCTAAGCTCATTCTTATTTTTTGATTTAAAAAACTAAAAAAAATTCTTGCAAAACAATCACATCTAAGGCATTTTGTTTTTTAAAATTGGTACGACCAATTTTAAAAAGTGTTGCGAATGGTCTTTATTGTTTTTGAAGGATCCGTTGTAAACGGCATAACCCAGAGCATAGCTAAGCATTTAATGCATTGATGAGTACATTTTATGCAAAATGAAACCTGGATGGTTGAAATGGAAGATGGATCAAATATAAAGATTCGTCTCTTCCGCAACGGAAAAAATCAAAATTTGCCGGTGATTATCTGTCTATCCGCAATGGGTGTTCCCGCAAATTATTACAAACCGTTTGCGGAACTGCTGAGACAAAAAAACTTCCATGTTGTCACCGCGGATCTCAGGGGGAATGGCGAGAGTAGCGTGCGGGTAAATCGACAAAATAATTTCGGTTTCCATGAAATGTTGACCTATGACTGGCCTGCGATCATCAGAAAAGTTCGTGAAATATTCAAAACGGAACCTGTTTATTTATGTGGTCATAGTTTGTCGGGTAATCTTTCAGCCTTGTACCTCAGCAAGAATCCACATCAGATCACTGGATTGATTATGATTGCTTCGTGTCTGATCCATCACCGGGGATGGAATTACCCTCAAAACATTGGTGTTTTGGCTGGCACACAATTCATGCGGGTAATTGCTGAAACCCTGGGTTACTTCCCGGGGAAATATATGGGATTTGGTGCTCTTGAAGCAAAAGGCGTTATTCGGGATTGGACCAGAACCGCGTTAACCGGGACATATCGTCCGACAGCAAATCCTTATGATTTTGAAACATTGCTGCAACACCTGCCGTTACCTGTTCTGGCCATTTCCTTAGAACAGGATTCATGGGTTTCTGAACAGTCTGTGATCAATTTATGCCATAAAATGAAAAACGCCGCTGTCGCGCATCATCGCCTGAAGGCCTCCCTCTTTGGTAAAAATAAAGTGGATCATTTCAGGTGGGTTCAGTCTTCTGGGCCTGTTGTGGACTGCATTGCCAACTGGATTCATGCTTCAGACTCATCCTTCGGATAAGGTCTGATTTTATTAACCACCATCTTGAGGATGTTATGGCCGGAGCAATAGGATTAGGATTTGAAGAAACACTGAAGGGATGGATTCAGTGGTTTCACCACAAAGAAAGAAATCCCCTTATACTGGAATGTGCCAGTTGGTCAACAGATAGACTACGATGGTGGAAACCCTGGAAAATTGAGGGAAAAATCAGTTGTCCCGGACGTTTTTACAAAAACCGGATCACAGGGACTGTTACCATTCACCCGCTCAAGCATATTGAATATGATCTGTTGTTTCATGACTCAAAACTGGGAAATCTCCATCTCAAAGGAAAAAAAGAATGGCTTGAAATCAAGATGCATAAGACTGTGGGCCCCCTGAATGGCTCACTGTTCAACAGTCATGACGAAAACATTGGCGATTTCGAACTCAAATACCAAGGGAATGTCACCCAATTCATGAATGCCATCCGGTTCCGACAGGGCCATCCACATCAAACCCATTGGAGTTCTTACAAAGAAACCATTCTTGCGCTTGCCGAAACCGTGTATCCAGAGGTTGCAAACAACGAAAATCTGAAACAAAAGGTCTGGGAGCGTTTTCTGGAGGTCATGGAATGGATGCCTTCTACCGATTATAAATTAATGGATGTCGCCTATCGTCATGCTGGTAAACTGGGCTGGGCTAAAGGCAAACGATCCTTTGCCCAATTATCCCTTGAGGAACGAATCCAGCTCATGGATTCCATCCAGCGATCCAGTGTTGCCATGGAAAAATTGACGGAAGTTTTACAAATTCCGTTGAGAATTGCCGCATACAGCGATGAAGACTTTCATAAAAAGCTCCATATTCATATCCCCAGAAATCCACAAACAATATATGAAAATGAACCCTGGCAAAAAAACATCTTCACGCCATCCACAGATTTATCCTTGTCACCTGTTGAATGTGATGTGGTGGTTATCGGAAGTGGGGCCGGCGGTGCGGCTATTGCGGATATACTCACACGAAAATACAATCTTGCCGTTGCGATTGTGGAAGAGGGGATGTTCTGGGATCGAAGATCTCTTCAGGATTCTTCATTCCGCATGACCGCGAAATTGTACCGCTATTTCGGCATGCAACGCACTGAAGGCACGGCCCCGATCCTGATTCCAACAGGCATTGGTGTGGGCGGCACAACCCTCATCAATTGCGGAACCAGTTTCCGTACACCTGAATCGGTGATCAACCGCTGGAATGAGGAATTGAACGTTGGTATCAGTGTCGCTGAAATGAAACCATTTTTTGAACAGGTGGAACAAAAACTTCATGTTCAACCCGGTGAAAAAAAATATCTGGGACCGATTGCGGATGTGGTCGCCGCAGGTGCCGACAAGCTTGGCTACTCCCATCATCCGCTTCCCCGAAGTGCTCTGGGATGTGATGGTCAGGGCGCCTGTTCCACAGGTTGTCCCTCCGGCGCGAAAATGTCGACCAATGTGTCTTATATTCCATCGGCTCTAAAGCATGGCGCATCACTGTTCACCGGTTATCGTGCAGAACAAATTCTGGTTGAGCATGGACAGGCTGTCGGCGTGATTGCCCGGGTTCCAGGGGTGGATGCTTCATGGAATCTGAAAATTCGGGCGAAATGTGTGATTCTGGCCGCAGGAAGTCTCATCACTCCCAGAATTTTGTATGAAAATGGGATCGCAGAGAACAATCCACATCTCGGGCATCACCTCAGTATTCATCCGGCTGTGAATGTGGGTGGTTTATTCAGGCAAATCATGCAGGTTCCGCATTACATTCCACAAAGTTATGCCATTGATCATTTCCATCATGAAGGCATCATGTTTGAAGGCGCCGCATTGCCTCCTGAATTTTCATGTCTGGCATTGCCTGTATTGGGGAGTGATTTTCTGCATTACATGAATCATTATAAGCACTATGCCAATTTCGGATTCATGATTCAGGACACCAGTCATGGAAATTTGAAGCTGTCCAAAGGAAAATCGCCCAAAATAAATTATAATCTCGATGAAAAAGCCCTGAATCGAATCACTCGTGGCACAACCATTCTGGGCAATGTATTGTTCGAAGGCGGCGCCGAAGAAATCATCACTCAGGTTTCAGGGCGGGCACGTATCAAAAATGCCAGCGAATTACAGCAAAAATTCCGTAAACCTGTGAAAGCCAGAGAAATCAACGCGACAGCATATCATCCACTCGGAACATGCCGTTTTGGATCGTCTCCTCAAAATTCAGTTGTTTCTCCGGAGCATGAAGTCTGGGGCGTAAAAAACCTGTTTATTGCTGATGGCTCGGTCGTTCCCGGCCCGCTGGGTGTCAACCCGCAGATCACTATCATGGGACTGGCTCTACGTGCAGGTCAGATTATCGGTTCCCGTTTTTAGATAAAATTTAAGGAAAGGAAATTCATGACACCCGCAGAAAAAGACAACATCCTGATTTGGGATGGAAAAACCCATGGCCATTACGAAGTCTATTATTTCAAATTCAATCTGCCTGAGCAGCAGGCCGCGTTCTGGCTGAGATACACCATTCTTGCGCCACTCCATGGTTTTGGGCAACCTGTTGGGGAATTGTGGGGGATTTTCTTTGACAGCCGGGATCCTTCAAAAAATGAGGCCTGGAAACAAACGTTTCCGCTTTCACAGGTTCGGTGGGAATCACAGCGGTTTGAGTTGAGGATTGATCAATCCCTGTTGAGACATGATGAATCCCATGGTCGGATTCAGGGGAAAAAGTCCTCCATAAGTTGGGATTTAAAAATCAAACCGCAAAAAGAGATTTTTCATAATTATCCCAATTTGCTGTATCATTTGCCCTTTCCCAAAACAAAAGTGATGGCCCCCAATCTGAGTTGTTCCTATTCTGGAAGAATCAAGGCTGGAGATCGTGTCTTTGAATTCAAAAACGCGCCCGGGCATCAAGCTCATATCTGGGGTAAAAAACACGCGCATCAATGGGCCTGGGGAAATTGTAATCTATTTGATGACCAGCAGGATGCTGTGTTTGAAGCGCTTTCTGGTCAAATAAAACTGGGAGGTGTTTTAACGCCCCCCATGTCGATGGCCTATTTGAAAGTTGGCAAGGAGGAATACAGTTTTAAATCCTGGAAAAATCTGTTCGGAATCCATTCAAGATGGAATATTCAAAATTGGCAGATGGAAGCTGAGAATGAAAAATATCTACTCTTGGCAACTATGAGCAGTCAACCGGAATGGATGGTCGGCGTCCGATATACAGATCCGGATGGGGACACACGGGTTTGCAATAACACAAAGATTGCCAATCTGGAGCTGAAATTGATTGCACGGGAACAGGATAAACAAATATTACGGCATCATCTTAAATCGACACAGGGATGTGCGTTTGAAGTCGTCGGACCCCATGCGCAACCCGCTGTGCCAGTGAAAATTTAACAGACAAGCCCCTAAATCTTTTCACGGGAAATCACTTCAAATTTGATTCCGGCTTGTTGCAGGCGCTCAATCAGGGGATTTCCCAGACAAGCCGCCGTGGTGGTCACCCCACCGCGAACCAGCAGGGACTCCCTGTGTTTGATCAACACCCAGGCCGACTCCGAAACCATTTTAGAGGTTTCATCATATCCCGGATCTTTTCCACTCACTTTGGTTTGCACCCGTTCAGACGAGGTTTCTCCCAAAAAGGTCAGTTCAAAGAAACTTTTCTTCCGATCTTCCTCTGAGGGACCGTCTCCGGATTTAAGTATTTTCAGAAGCATTTCCCTGGTGACACTGAATTGCGCAGACATAAAAAGGCCTCCCATCACGCCCAGAAATTTCATGACATTCTGAATTTTTTTAATTTTCAGGTAATGCTCATATTTAAATCCCGGGCCATATTCTGTGCGGACATTGCTGGATCGTTTGACAATCACGGGGTCAATCAACGGCAAGGGGATTCCCCAGGCATTCAAATATTTGGAATAATGCAGTTTAAGTCCGACTTTTTGGCCTTCCGCTTTGGAGTGTGCCAGTGTTTCTTTGCCTTTGCTCATGGCTTTGACCGCCGATTGCCAGGTTCCTCCTGAGGGTTTTGATTTGGTGGTGAGGTAAGCTTTGACTGTTTTTTGCGAGTCAGCAGGTAATTGTTGAACCGTGAAATAAGCACCCAAATCGGCAGGAATGCTGTCAAAGCCACAGCAATTGATAATCAGAACACCTTTTCTGCGAGCGTCGTCATCATATTTTTTCAGGATGTTTCCCACAAAATCAGGCTCACCGGTAATGTCCAGATAATCGGTTCCGGCGGCCACACATGCGGCGACCAACGGTTCTCCATATTCTGAATAGGGGCCAACCGTCGTCAGGACAGCTCTGGTTGACGACACCATTTTTTTCAGAGACGCCGCGTCTGAGGCATCAGCCTTGATCAAATTGAGAGAGTCGCAGGCAGGATTGAGCCTGATCAATTTTTGTTTTACCTGCTTCAACTTATCGATATTTCTGCCAGACAACGCCCAACTTAGTTCTGCATTGAAATGCGTCGCAAAATATTCAGCAACCAGGCCTCCTGTGAATCCGGTGGCTCCATAAATCACGACATCATACTGACGTTTTTCTGAATTTTCTGACATATCTCTCCATGATTAATGCGTTGGTAAAATAGCTGACGCGAGGTCATTGCGCTGGAAGTAATACTTACTCTTACAATATTCGCAGATAACTTCAACCTCTGATTCCAGATAGTCAATTTCCTCAGGTTTTGATTGCAGAAACTGAATCATGTTCTGCCGCATCTGCTCTTGACCACAGCCACAATAAAACTCAATTTTGCGCTGGCTTAAATACTGAAAACCCCAGGAAGACGCGGTTGCTGACAGCGATTCCACGGTTGCTGTCGCTTCAGAAAACAACGTATCCAGGCGTTGTTTCCATTCCTCCAGACATTGGTCCATGTCTGGCGCTTCAGAAATATCCTGTTCCAATGAAGGTAATTTGTGGATCATCACGCTCTGATCGCTGATGGAGGAGACATGCACCCGCGCATGAAACTGCCAGGATCGTTCCAGAACCAGATTGATAATTTCGCCGAGTGTTACAGCGTCAAGATCAATGACCGAATGATAGGAATTGTCTCTGTTCAATCGCAACAGTCTGACTTTTCCTGAGACCCTGTCCGGAATGCCTTCCATCTGTTCGGGATAAACCATGGCCCTGAGGTATCCCGAACTGTTGGTTTCAAGTTTGATTCTGAAGTATGGAATTTCTGAATCAAGATACACACACAGTTGTTCTCCTGGTTTGAGAAATGTGATCAGTGGTTGTACGCCCAGAATGAAATCACGGAAATAACCAAAACTGCTTCCCTGATGTTGCTGGGTCAAAACCAGATCATGTATCAGTTTCTGACCTTCAAAAAAATGAAGAACAAGATCCTGATTGTAAAAAGTAATCAATCGACTGTCAGATAAACTCATAGCATTGCTTTGTAAAAATTGTTGGATTTCAGGGCTGGATTTCGATAGCAGGGAAAGATCGTGGATGCCTGTTTGTGAAAAGAATCCTCACCTGCAAAGAGACAACGCAAGGATTTAACATCAACCCACACAATATGTCTAGCTTGACCATAGCCGAAAAGTATTTTTCCATGCCGGAAATTTGCCCAAGAGAGATGATTTTTATGATCCCAACTGACACTTGTACCTCATTGAGTTAAAAGAACGACTGGAATTAAAGCATTAACGTCCATTCAACGCCGTTTCAACGCAAAACAGCCAATGTCAGATCATAGTTCGCCCTTCGTGTTGCAAAACTCCTTATTATGCTGCTTTTTGCCGTTCATTTCGTTCCGTGGCCACGAAAGTCAACTCATTCAGGCGCAACGGCGTATTTCCGGACCTAAAAGCAGTGAAATCACGGAGGTTCGCGCCTTATTGACTGAATACGATTTGTGGAATCGAAAGATCACGCTGGACGCACTTCACCTCAATCCGCTGACCACCGCCGGAATTCATCAAAAAGGTGGAAGTTATCTGATTCAGGTCAAGGAAAATCAACCTGAGTTACGGCGAATCATGGGGGAAACGGCTCTTTGGGGGGCGGCTTGCGGAAGGCTGGAATCGGTGGACA
>JADFZZ010000062.1 GCA_015232315.1 SAR324 cluster bacterium
ACTAACCAAGGTAATGCTTCAATACAAGGGATTTTCATACGTCCTCCTGGGGTGAATGGCGCTCAGAAAATTTTTATGCCAAATCAACACAACTCAACAGATGTTTTTTTCGAAAACCCAAGAATATCAAACTTTCAAAAAAACTTTTGGGCTTATATAAAAATCACAATAATCTCAATCAGTTTCAAAAAACTGAGAACTGAAAGCTGAGAACTTACCACTGTCGAGTTATGAACAAACCGTCTTTCATCAAAACAACTGAAGCAGACAACGGGGTTTATGCGCAATAAAGCAGAAAATGATATTCTGCCAGTATTGATTGTGAGTGTTGGCGGTGAAAAATTTGCCATCTTGGTCGCGACCATTCATGAAGTTGTACCCCTGATGACTATTGAGCACATTCCAGGCGCTCCCGTGTTTCTGGAAGGGTTCATTGACATCCGTGGCGATCTGTATGTGGTCGTGGATTTGTCAAAATATTATTTCAAGCGTGCAAGAGAGGCTTATATCCGTGACAATCGCATCATCCTTGCGTCTGTTCACGGAAAGAATCTTGGCTTCATTGTCGATGAAATCATCACGCTCGATGAATGGACACCTGACATGCGACAACCAGGAATCATGACGGAGGGAATTCATGCGCTGACAGGTGAGATTGGTAAAACCATGTTTGGCGATATTCAGGTGTTAAATTTAGACAGAATTCTGTCAGAACAGGAACTGTCTCTTCTTGCCCGGCGAAATAATTTATGAATTTCAGATCCACTCAAATCATTGATGAACAGATTTACCAAAATCTGGCTCAACTCATCCGCGAGACCAGTGGCCTTCATTTTGAGGCAACCATGAAACATCTGCTGATGAGCGGACTCCATCAGCGCATGAAACAACTGGGACTGGAGCATTATGAGGAATATTATGCATACCTCCGCAAAACCCCGGACGAATATCAAAAACTGGAATATCTGCTGACAACGGGTGAAACCTGGTTTTTTCGTTACGGTCCCCAATTCGATTTTCTTAAAAAAGTTGTGATCCCCGAGATGCTACCGCATGGTCTGGGTCTGGGGACTGTTAAAATCTGGAGCGCCGGTTGCTCAACAGGCGAAGAACCTTACAGTCTTGCCATGCTGATCGATGAGGGCTGGCCTGAACATGCCCATGCGTTTCGTATCACCGGAACGGACATCAATGCGGAATCTATCAAAAAGGCCTCAGAAGGTTTCTATTCCACATACTCTTTTCGTGGGGAGGACCAGTTTTTCCGGGATAAATATTTCCTTCCCGCAGAGCCTGGCTATGTGCTGAATGACTCCATTCGAAAGCGGGTGGAATTTTCCAGACTCAATCTGCTGGAACTTGAGCAATCCGCAATTGCAGGACATTATTTTCAGATCATCTTCTGCCGGAATGTCATGATTTATTTTGATGAACCAACTCAGCGTCGGATCAGACATCAGTTGTATGAACTGCTGGCTGATGGTGGTTATCTGTTTCTGGGGCATTCTGAAAACTGGACGGAACTGAGCAAACACCAACGAATGATCGCTCACAAAAACGCGATTTTTCAAAAAGCAAAGCATGGTTTTCATGGAGCCAATCTCTCTTCACGCTTAGGTTCTACCGCCGCGGCGTCTGTCATGCCGGATATTTCAATTACCACAGGGCACGCTGATTCCGGCGACAGAAATAATAAATTATCCGCTTCAGCATCAATCATTCCTGATCAAAACAGTTCACGAGGGATCAGCGCTTCTGTTTCCGGAAAAGCTGTTTCAGCATTGCCCGCCGAAGAACTATATCAGCGGGGAATTGAGGCCTATCATGGCAAAGATTTTCAACAGGCTGAAACGCTGTTGAATGCCGCCTGTTCCAAACAACCGGAATCCATCGATTTCCGCCTTGCACGGGCGTTTCTCAAGGCCGATCAGGGCTTGATTGAAAAGGCCTGGTCAGAATGTGAGACCATATTGCAATTTGATAATCTCTGTGCGGATGCCTATTATCTCAAAGGTGTCCTTCTACTGCAAAAATCCGAATTTTCAGACGCTGAAACCTGTTTTCGACGCTGTATTTATTGTGATCCGCATCATTTGCCGGGTTTATATTTTTTGACCATGGCACTCGAAGAACAGACGTTATGGGATGCCGTGAAAAAAAACTGTATCCAGATTCTTGATCTGCTGAAAACAAGTCAGGAGTTTCCGCTGACCAAGCCCTGGCAGACAGACTGGTCGCTATCACGAATCCAGAGCGATTGTGAAGATAAACTCAAAAATATGTAGAGGTTAGCGTTCATGAGCCAGTTAACGGAAATCCTTTCAACAGAAGAACTGCAGAGCAATGCCGGCAAATACAGAGACCGGGACATCACTCAAAATATGCAGATGGAAACCTTGCTGATCTTTTCACTGGAAAAAAGATGGTATGGTTGCTCAGCATCAGAATTGAGTGAGGTCTTTCCCCTGTTATCGGTAACACCTCTGCCCTTCACGCATCCCTCCATTCTGGGGCTGACCAATGTCAGGGGCGATTTGTTGCTGGTGTGTGATATCCGGAAATATTTTGGACTTTCTTCCGCGTTAACAGCCAGTTCAATTATCGTGGTGCATGACCAGACAAGCCGTACAGGAATCCTGGCGGAAACAGTGAAAGGCGTCGATCACATTCCTTTGTCCATGTTTCAACCGGCACTGGAAAACCGTACAGGGATTCCCCATGAATTTATCGAGGGCGTTACCATGTATCAGGGGGAAATTTTGTTGTGGCTCAGTCTGAAGCAAATTGCCCGAAAGCTGGAGGATGCCATGAAATAGCACGGGCCAAAATTCTGTTCCCCCCCCGAAATTGTAGGGGCGACCGGCAGGTCGCCCGGGGATATCAACACCAAATCGTAGGGGCGACCGGCGGGTCGCCCGGGGATATTAACACCAAATCGTAGGGGCGACCGGCGGGTCGCCCGGGGATATTAACACCAAATCGTAGGGGCGACCGGCGGGTCGCCCGGGGATATCAACACAATATTATTGAGGTCACATGAATCAGGAAATAAATGGTGTCAACACAGCCTCCCATCAAGTTCTTCTTCGTAAAAGCATCCGCACTCGTCTGGTAATGGGGCTGGGTGCGTTTATCGTCAGTACCATGTTTCTGATCGGAGTGTTCAGCAGTTACAACGCCTCCATCCTGCTTGAACAGGGACTGAATATTAATCTGAACAACAAGATCAGTTACAAATCAGCCATTATCCAGAAAACACTGGGGGCTATTGTGGACGACGTGGGCTTCTTCGCCAAAGCCACAGCCCTTCATGGCATGGTCAGGGCTTCAAACAACAACGGTGTCGATCCGTTAACCCATCTTTCCTACAATGAATGGAAAGACCAGCTCGCTGAATTGTTCTATCACACAGTGAACTATAAAAAGCATTACATGCAATTGCGATTCATTGGAAAAGATGGACAGGAACTGGTTCGGGTGGATGGCAATGGAATCAAGGCAACCCTAATTCCCGGTAAAGAATTACAAAACAAAAGCACTCGTGAATATTTTATTAAAACCGCGGTTCTGCCAAACAACGAAATCTATGTTTCTCCTCTGGATCTGAATGTGGAACGCGGAGAAATCGAACATCCATTCAAACCTGTGATCCGTTACAGCACTCCGATTTTTGACGAAAAAAACGTGTTTGCGGGCATCGTGATTGTCAATATTCTTGCAAAAGATTTCCTGGATACACTCGCTGATGACAGTGACGAGGCCGTATACCTCCTGAATCAGGAAGGTTATTATTTGAAGCACCCGGATCCTGAAAAGGAATGGGGATTCATGTTAAACAAGGATACTCGTATCCAGCAGGATTATCCCAAACAGGCAAACATTCTGCTTTCAGGCACACCAGGTGTGGTCACAGCAGGTGACAGGCTTTTATTTTATGCTCCAATTGATGTCAACAACCGGTTGGGAATTCGCTGGACCCTTGTGATGGATGCGGACAAACAGCAAATTTTTACACCCATCTATACCTGGCAGCTTCATCTGGCGATCTTCTCATTACTGGTGCTTTTTGTCAGTTTTGTGATTGCCTTTTTTTTCATTGAAAAGCTGATGGCACCACTCCACTCCGCAATCACTGTGATTGATAAGGTCGCAATGGGAGATCTCACCATTGATATTCAGGTAACCACTGAGGATGAAATCGGACAATTGATGACTTCTGTCAAAACGATGGTGGATTCCATGAACACACTGGCAGGAGAACTCCAGGATGGAACCCTTCAACTCACAGCCTCCTCCAATCAGATTTCGGCCTCTGCCATGGAACAGATGAGAAACATCACCGGGCAATATGAAACCTTGAATAATTTTTCTGCAAGCCTGAATGAACTGGCCGCTACTTCCACCCAACTTGGAAAAAACACGGAGCAAATTGTAGAAACTTCCCGTAATGCGATAGTTCTGGCAAATCAGGGAAATCAGGCGGTGGCTGATTCCCTCAATAGCATTGAAAACATTCAGCAGACCAATGTGGGAACCTCAGAAAAATTCAAACTGCTGGTCGAAAAGGTGGAGAACATCGCCAAGGTTCTGTTAACCATTACCAAAATTGCTGATAAAACCAATTTGTTGTCGGTCAATGCTTCCATTGAGGCTGTCAAAGCTGGTGAATCTGGCAAGGGCTTTGGCGTGGTGGCCGCTGAAATACGTCGACTTGCGGACCAGACCGTTCTGGCCTCCCAGGACATTGAAAATATCATCACCGAAATCCAGAAAGCGGCCAGTACGGCCATGATGAGTATGGACAAACTACAGGCAACCACCATGGATGGACTGGAACAGGCACAAACCGCGGGAACCTCCTTTCAGGAACTGATTGAAGCGGTTCAAACCATTGGTCCCAGTCTGGAAGAAATGCGGGAGGGAATCCTCCAGCAGGCTCAAAGCACAGTTCAGATGACGCATAGCCTTCAGCAAATTCAGCATACGGCCGATGAAAACCGGTTGAGTTCGGAACAAACGTCTCAAACCACAGTCAATTTATCGCAAATGGCACAGCAACAAATGGAAATCGCGCAAAGATTCAAAGTGGAAAAACGAAGATCCGCAATTTCCAGAAAAGATCCTCAGTTCCGTGAATGAGCAAGGTTGGTTGATCGCATGAAAAATATTTCCTGTTTCCGGAGTGATGTCTGATGGATTATGACAACCTGTCGATGCTGGAGCTGTTTCAGCTCGAATGCGATGAACTGCTTCCACAGTTGGAACGTCTGATTCTGACACTTGAAAACGCCGGAGAATCCCGGAAAAGCATGTTTGAAATCGCCCGCATTGTTCACACCCTGAAAGGCGCGTCGCTGACGGTCATGGCAGAAGAAGTGAATGCGTTCACTCATGCCCTGGAAGATTATCTTGGACCGTTGAAAAACAGAGAGGTGCTCACTCCGAAAGAAACAGACTACATTCTGGCCACCATGGACTGGTTGCGCTTTCTGATTGGGCAAACCATTGCTGGAAAACCTGTCCCTGAAGAAGTTTTGCAGGTGATAGAGTCCATTTCCAAAGGAGAACCTTTTCCACCGATAGACGGTGCGCCATCACCTGAAACACCCCGCGACATTCCGCCTGAAATCCCTGATTTTCCGGAACAGACTCCTGTGAGTTCTCACAATATTGAGCCTGTGGTTGTTGAACAGAAATCGAGTGTGAAAATCAGTGAAGAGCAAAATCTGTTTCAGGATTCCTCCCAAAGCACTCAGCGCATAGCCGTCCAGACTCTGAACCGCCTGTTTAATCTTTCAGGTGAACTGTATGTCCGAAGTCACGGAATCGCCAAACTCAAAGACAACATGTCAGGCTTGTTCAAATCGTTGTCTCTCCTGAATCAAAAAAGCCGGCTCATGCCACACCTGAGTCCACGGACAGACAACGAAGAGTCCTTTCAGAATCTGCACAACAGCATGTTGGAGTTTCAGAAACTGACGGCGGATATTCAAGCCCGCTTTTATTCAATGTATGAATATACAGATGAACTCAACCTCCAGTTTCAGCAACTCACTGAAACCTTGCGTGAAGAAACCATGACAGCACGCATGGTTCCGCTTTCCCTGCTGTTTGATACGATCCCCCGGATGGTTCGGGAAATTTCCCAGGGACTTGGTAAAAAGGTACGGTTTCAGATCAACGGTGACGACACCCGTATCGACAAAGCCATGATTGAACGGATCAAGGCACCGCTGGAACATTTGATCCGCAATGCCCTGGATCATGGTATTGAAAGTCCGGACATGCGCAAACAACGAGGCAAATCCGCTGAAGGAACGCTCACCCTTTCAGCATTTCAACGGGGCGATGAAGTTCATATTGAACTGGAAGATGATGGCGGTGGAATCAATCTGGAAAAACTCCGGGAAAAAATCGTCAGTCTGAATCTGTTATCGGCAGAAAAAATTCAATATCTGAAAACGGATGAGTTGCTCGATTTTATTTTTTTACCCGGAGTGACCACCCGCAAAGAAGTCAGCAGTCTTTCCGGACGGGGCATTGGCATGGATGTGGTAAAATTTGAAATCGAAAAAATGCATGGCAAAGTCATCACTCGCTCTGAACCCGGCCAATACACGGCCTTCACGTTGCGTTTGCCACTGAGTTTGGCCATCACGCACACTTTGTTGATGGAAGCCTCCGGACAATTATATGCCATTCCAACCAGCATGGTTGAGCAATATTTTGTGATCGAGACCGGGCAAATAGAACAGATCGGTGGAAAGAATGTGGTGACCATTGACGGGAAGCCTCATCTTGTCGCATGGCTCAGTGAGTTGATGGGCAATCCACTCCCCGAATTCATGACAAATATCCGGATGCCTGCCTTGATGTTCCGCATGGATAATACGGATGTGGTGGTGATCGCCGATCATTTTGCCGGTGAAAGCGAAGTGGTCGTCAAACCACTCGATCCGCGGTTGAAAAAAGTGCAGAACCTGATGGGCGCGACCTTGCTGAATGATGGTCGCATCGCCTTGGTGGTGGATGTGATTGACTTTCTTCATACAATCCGGGAATCGCAGTATCAGGCCCTTCAAAACAAAATGGTCCAGAAGCCGGAGCAGGCCGTCAAAAAAATACTGATCGTTGAAGATTCGCTGACCATTCGGGAAATGGAAAGAAAAATGCTGCAGAAAGCCGGTTATGACGTAACCCTTGCTGTGGATGGACTGGATGGCATGAACAAGATCCGTCAACAATTATTTGATCTGATCATCAGCGATATTGATATGCCACGGATGAATGGACTTGAATTGACCCGTTCCCTCAAAGCGGATGAGAAATATCGGCAGATTCCGCTAGTGATTGTCAGCTACAAGGATCGGGCTGAAGATCGGAAAAGAGGAATGGAAGCTGGGGCTGATCATTATATTGCCAAAAACCAGTTTGACAGCGGTGAGTTTCTGCAATTGATCCAACGCTTAATCTTGTGATAGCCCATGTCTGACTTGACGCATGTTCTGATTGTCAATGATTCGTTGTCTACAGGATTTCTGCTGAAAAGGCTGTTGACCGCAGATCCGCGTTTTTCGCCGGTAACACTGGTAACCGATGGTGTTTCCGCTGAAAAATATGTCCATGAACACGATCCGGATGTGATTCTGATGGATATTCGCATGCCCGGACAGAGCGGTATTGAAACCATCCGTAATATCATGGCCTTCAAACCTGTTCCCATTCTTGTTGTAACCGCGACACTCGGCAATAATATGTCAGAGGTATTCCAGTGTTTTCACTATGGCGCCCTGGATGCGATTCTGCCGCCGAGACATCCTGAGTTCAGAAATATCCACCAATTGTCCCTGGAAAAAATAGGTCAGATTGGCGCGGATTTTATTAAAAAAGTCTGGATGATCGCGGGTCTGAAATCCCGAGTCGGCTTGAGTGGATTGTCCCGTCCTGAAGCCATGACTCCGGAGAAAAAAACGCTATTCCGGTCATACCGGATGATTGCCGTTGGTGCATCAACCGGAGGACCTGCGGCCTTGTCCATTCTGCTTCAGAGTTTCCCCGCAGAGTTCACAGTGCCGATCGTGATTGTACAGCATATGGATTTTGTCTTTTTGCAATCCTTGACCAAATATCTTCAGGGTTTTTCCAAACTACCGGTCAAGCTCGCGGAAAACGGTCATTCCCTGGACGGGGGCACGATTTATCTCGCAGGGCAGGAAAAGGCACATCTGCAAATTCAACAAGGGCGATTCCAATATACCACGATTCCACAGTCTATCCATATGCCGTCTGTGGATGTGTTTTTCAATTCAGTGGCTGAATCTTATGGTCCTCATGCCATCGGCCTGTTGCTCACAGGCATGGGAAATGATGGTGCCGCAGGATTAAAACACATGCAGGTTTGTGGCGGGTGGACTGTGGCTCAGGATGAAAAAAGCTCGGCGATTTATGGCATGCCCAAAGCGGCTGTGGAGTTAAACGCCTGTCGTCAGGTTCTTCCCTTGACAGAAATTGGTCCTGAAATTTTGAAACTTATTTCTTCATAACAAAAAACACTAGAAGCCTTTTGGTAAAAAAAGGTTATTTTTTAGATTCTTCATCAAGAGTCATAAAGATGGTATAAAGGGAGTCGGTTTGATACAGGCAAACTGTAAAGTTTTTTGACTGATTTTGAAAGGTGCCCTGAATTTTAATATTTTTGCAAAAAGCATTACCTGTGCAGCACTACCGTGTTCTATACCAACTTTTCATCAGCAACATAGTCTTGATAAAATCTTAACACTTCCCGCCCCACTTTTAAGCCCATTTATATATCCGTTGGGATAGAATCATTTCCAGTGAAATTCAATCGAAAGGCTTTTCATCAGGAGGCAAGATGACTGTGGATGTAATCATGGCGGGTTTGGCCGCCCTGGGATTGTTGGGTTATCTGGGATATGCGCTTTGGTGCGCGGAAAAATTCTAGATATCCTTGGAAGTTTCTGAAACGAGGTGGTTATGAAATGGCAGGAATGGCTACAAATCCTGGGGTATCTGGGATTGCTGATTGGCATCACTCCCTTGCTGGGCGGTTATATGGCAAAGGTGTTTCAGAGGCGGAGACATCGGT
>JADFZZ010000063.1 GCA_015232315.1 SAR324 cluster bacterium
GAAAATGTTCCTCTGAATTGGTCAATTTAGAACCAGTTGATGAGCTCTCTTTGGAAAAAGCCGCCTAGCGCATAAACCGTGCCAGTGCTTTAAATTGTCAAAGAAATTTTTTTAGAAAACCCGAGTAGGTCTTGAAACGAAAAAATATGGTTCTGTCGCATCTGTTGCAGGTTTTTAAAGAATTGGTTAAAAAACCACTGAAAAAATTTCTAACTCCCGCCCGGTTGAACAGCGCACATTGAGGATCGTGTTGGCGGATGATAATCCTGTCAATCAGAAAATGGCTCTGATGATGCTGGCAAAACTGGGGCATTCGGTCGATGTGGTTTCCAACGGACTGGAAGTCCTTGAGTTTTTGAAGTCGCATACCTGTGGATCAGTTGCAATACCTCCCTGACACGCTGAATCCAGACCCTCTGCCCGATTTGTTAATACAGCTTCAAAAAAGTTATGACAACACAATGCAGGCGTTGAACGAATGGGAAACTTCAGTTGAATAAAATCCCGATTCCACCAAATTTCTCGGCGGAAAATATTATGTTGCTTTCCGAATATCCTGAGAATGTTAAATTAAGTTGGGGGATTGTGAGATAATGCTTGCTTGGCGAAACAATGAATATGATCGTTTTGAGTTCGAGATGACTGATGATGAAATTCAAATGTTTATTAAATGCAGTGGTTCTATTGATATTCACAGCGGTGTTTTATGCTGGTTGCACCACTTCAACTGAGAAACCAGCAGGATATTTGATGGAGCGAGAACAGGTTCGCCGGATTCAGGGAAAGGCGATCACTCAGGATTTGGAACAAATACAGGCCGAACGAACGCCAGAATTTTTAGAACAAAAAAAACGCCGGGAACTTCTCAGATTGTATGGATTGGATCAGGAAGAAATTTATCGCTGTCTCTGTCCTGATCCGGAAGCTCCCACTCCTTAAGCCACAATGATCCGTATAAGGCGTCGGTTTTTGGTCAAATTGGCCATCTTCAACATTTTTTGGCAGAAATGGTCATTGCCGCGTTCTTCAAATTCACTATGGTATAGCATCTCCACAGCTCCTGCTCCTGTCTGCAGAACCTGATGGATCCAGACTTGAACCGTTCTGGAATCACTGAAACCTTAATGCCCAAGGGACTGATTATGTCAAATCAAACCAACGCATCCGCTACACAAGAATCCGGGAATCAAGCCGGCGCTGAAACCGCGCAAGCAACTCCGGATACTCCTAAAAAACAGGCTCCTGCCATCAAAAAAAGCAGTCTGGAAAACAAACCTGTGCTGATCGACGGAGTACGGACTCCTTTCCTGCGCAGCAATGGGGCCTACACCCCGCTCATGTCTCATGATCTGGGACGATTTGCCATTCAGGGGCTTCTCAAAAAAACTGGAATTGATCCGGTGGAAATTGAACAGGTCATCATGGGAACGGTGCTGCATGAAGTCAACACACCCAATGTGGCCCGTGAAAGCATGCTGGGTGCGGGACTTGCTGAAAATATTCCGGCATATACGGTCAGCATGGCCTGTATCTCCTCCAATCTGTCAGCCACCAGTGTCAGTGACATGATCAGACTCGGACACATCCAGGTCGGCATTGCCGGTGGTATGGATACCTGTTCTGATCCACCGCTTCGTCTTTCCAAAAAATTGCGACAGACCCTGGCACGTCTTCAAAAAGCAAAATCCAACATGGATTATGTGAAAGAACTTTCCAAACTGTCCTTCCGGGATTTGCTGCCTGATGTTCCCTCCATCACCGAATTTTCTACCGGTGAATCCATGGGGCAGGGTTGTGAGCGGTTGGTGAAATATGCTGGTGTTTCCCGTGAAGAAAGTGATGAATTTGCGGCCCGCAGTCATCAACTCGCGGCAAAAGCATGGGAAGACAAAGTATATCAGGAAATGGTGGTCCCGGTTCATGTGCCACCAAAAATGGAACTGATTGCCCAGGACAACGGTCCCCGTGGAGAAACATCCGTAAAAAAACTGTTGAGCCTCAAACCGGCCTTTGACAAACAATTCGGAGTTGTCACAGCAGGAAACTCCTCGTTTCTGACTGATGGCGGTTCGGCAGTATTGTTCATGAGCCATAAAAAAGCGGAACAGCTCAAATTTCAGGCCAAAGCCGTGCTGGTCGATTATGTGTTCCGTGCAGGAAGTCCACTGAATGAACTGCTTTCAGGACCAGCACTGACCATTCCTGTGTTGCTGGATCGCAACGGACTCAAGGCAGATGACATCGATGTCTGGGAAATTCATGAAGCGTTCGCGTCTCAGGTGGTTGCCAACCTGAAGCTGATGGAATCCAACGATTTTGTGAAAAACCGACTTGGACTCAAAAAAGCGGTCGGTCCTATCCCCATGGAAAAAATCAACATCTGGGGCGGTTCGCTGTCTCTGGGACATCCCTTTGGCGCGACCGGTGGCCGATTGTTGACCACGGCGGCCCAGCGTCTGCAACTGTTTGGCGGAAGATACGCGGTTGTTTCCGGTTGTGCGGCCGGTGGTCATGGTTCAGCCATTTTGCTTGAAAATCCACAATTCTCCAAATAACAGGACGCTATGACAACACCAGAAAGTAAAGCTTTATCCCTTCGTGTTCAACGTGGCATTGCCGTGATTGAATTCAATGATCCTGAGGAAAAGGTCAACACCGTCAATTCCCGGTTTTCCAAAGATTTTGAAGCGATGTTTGATTACATTGCTAAAAACAATGACATCAAAGGCGCTGTTCTGATTTCAGGCAAGCCCGAGTCGTTCATTGTCGGAGCGGACATCAACGAACTCAAGGCGGCAAAATCCGCTTCAGAGATTGAAGCACTCAGCCGCACCGGGCATAAAATCATGAATCAGCTCGAATCTTCAGCCAAACCGGTTGTGGCGGCCATTCATGGTCCCTGCATGGGGGGCGGACTGGAAGTGGCGCTGGCCTGTCATTACCGCATTGCCACGGATTCTGAAAAGACTGTGCTCGCATTGCCTGAAGTCATGCTGGGACTTTTGCCGGGTGCTGGTGGGACCCAACGTTTGCCACGACTGGTTGGTGTCAAAAATGCTCTCGACATGATGCTCACCGGAAAAAACATTCGCTCTTCCAAAGCTAAAAAAATGGGGCTGGTGGATGCGGTGGTGCCCAATCATGAAGGTCTGGAAGCCGTCTCTGTGGAAGCCGCCTGTCGATTGGTGGAAGGTCAATTGAAACGCAAAAAAGCAGACCCTTCATTTCAGGATAAAATGCTGGAAGAAACCCTGCCGGGGCGAAAAGTCCTGTTCCAACAGGCTCGAGCGACCGTCATGGTCCAGTCCGGCGGACATTATCCCGCACCGTTGGCGATTCTGGATGTGGTGGAAACCGGCCTGTACAAAGGGTTTGAAAAAGGACTTGAGGCGGAATCCAAACGTTTTGGCGAACTGTCCCAGACGACTGTCAGCAAAGGGCTGATCAGTATTTTCTTTGGCCAGACAGAATTGAAGAAAAACCGTTTCGGTCAACCCGAAACTGAAGCCAGAAATCTGGCGGTTTTAGGGGCAGGGTTGATGGGTGCGGGCATTGGTCTGGTGAGCATTGAGAAAAAATTCAATGTGATTCTCAAGGATGTCGGACAGGAATCTCTCACCCGGGGAACCAAATCAATCTGGGATGAAATCAACCGAAAAGTGAAGCGAAAATCCATCACAGCCTTTCAGCGTGAGCAAGTGATGTCACGACTGACCTCACAACTGGATATGCGTGGTTTTGAAAAATGTGATGTGGTGATTGAAGCTGTGTTTGAGGATCTGGAACTCAAGCGTCGGGTGATTCGTGAAGTCGAAGAACGCATTTCTGACAAATGTATCTTCGCGTCCAACACCTCCGCTTTGCCGATTGGTGAAATTGCCAAAGCCAGCAAACGTCCGGAAAATGTGGTAGGAATGCATTATTTTTCACCTGTCCACAAAATGCCCTTGCTCGAAGTGATCACCACGAAGCAGACTTCAAAAGAAGCGTCTGCGATTGCGGTTGATGTGGGAATACGTCAGGGGAAAACCGTGATTGTGGTTGGTGATGGTCCGGGCTTTTACACCACACGTATTCTGGCTCCATTCATGGATGAAGTCGGCGTGCTGGCTCTTGAAGGCGCTGATTTTTATCAACTGGATCAGGCGATGCTGGAAGAAGGCTTTTTTGTAGGACCCATCGCCCTGATTGATGAAGTGGGGATTGATGTCGCGGCGCATGTCGGACGTGATATGAGTAAGGCGTTTGGTGCCCGCATTACCGGTTCCGACCCCAAAGGGTTTGAGGAATTTGTCGCCAAAGGATTTCTGGGCCGCAAATCAGGCAAGGGCTTTTATCTTTACACCCGCGATGCCAAACAGAATCCGGTGGAAAAGGTGAAACTGGCCATTGATCAGGTGGTGACCAGTGTGACCAAAAAGAAAAAACCCAAACCGGTGAATCCTGAAGCTCTGGCGATTATTAAAAAACAGGCTGGAGGAAAATCACGGAAAATTGAAAAATCCGAAATTCAGGAGCGGGTGCTGTATCGAATGCTCAACGAAGCGAGTTTCTGCCTTCAGGAAGGCATTCTGCAAAATCCGGTGGATGGAGACATTGGTGCGGTGTTCGGGTTGGGATTTCCTCCCTTCAAGGGCGGTCCATTCAGATACATGGATCAACTTGGAGCACAAACGCTGGTGAGCAAACTCAAGCAGTATGCCGACAAACATGGCGTGCGGTTTGAGCCTTCAGCGCTGCTTCAGGATTACGCAAGACAGAACAAAAAGTTCTATTCATGATCAGAAAGGGGCACGGGCTTCCGTGCCTCGCCTTCCTGTTTGAGCCTGCGGAATAATTTTCACCTGTGCAGGTGGTTTGAAAATGAGCCACCAAGAACGCCAAGAACACGAAAAAAAGATTTTTTTATAAATGAAGTCCTCCGTGAAACCCTGATTTTCAAGTTTACTGGTGCATATTCCCGTAAGCGTTCAGCTTTTAGTATTCAGCTTTCAGTGTTTATGCGCCTCAGAAGCCTTATGACTCAATAGCAGAAAATATCGTTTGACTTCCAGGCCTTGAGAATTCCTGAAAACTGATAGCTGACGGCTGAACGCTTGCATATTCCTTTTTTACTTTGTGTTCTTCGTGTACTTCGTGGCTAAAAAAGTACCTGCACAGCTCGCAATATTTCATACAATCTTTGGGGGTGTATCGGTTTGGACAGATAATCATTCATTCCTGCCTCCAAACATTTTTCACGGTCCCCGGTCATGGCATGAGCCGTCAAGGCGATGATGGGAACCTGATGGTTGAGCACCAGAGATTTTGGATCACGGACAATTTTTGTGGTTTCCAGTCCATTCAATTCAAGCATCTGAATATCCATCAGTACCAGATCATAAACGTTGGTTTCCATTTTTTTAAGCGCCTCCAGACCATTGTCAGCCGTATCAATCACACCCAATTCCATTTTTTTGAAGATTTCGAGAATCATGACCTGGTTGAGTTTGTTATCTTCCACCACCAAAATCCTGACATCCTTTCTTTGTATCAACGGAATGGTGGACGACTGTTTGAGTAGTACATCCTTCGACAACGTTTCACGCTTCAATACCGATTTAAGACGCCAGAATAGATCATCGACATGGACAGGTTTAGCAATGCATGCGTCCGCACCAAGCAATTTCTGTTGTTTTTCATCCACTGAATTGCCGAATTCTGTCAGCAATAGCAGTTTCAGCGGTTTCAGTTGTGGACTGGATTTTATGGATTTGCACAAGTTCTCAACACTCATTCCCTGTATTTTTAAATCAATAAACATTGCCGAGAATGGATCATTCCCGTCATGGGCTTTCAGCAACGCTTCTAAAGCTGTCTGTCCATCTGTCGCCACATCAGCACGCAAGCCCCAGAACTGACAATAGCGTTGAAGCATGGTGCGTGTGTTATGATTGTCATCCAGGATCATGATCCTCGAATTTTTCAGAAGTGGATCCAGTTCCACGGTGGGAATCGTGTCTTGATTCTTTGACAGACGCAGGGAAAAAGTAAATTCAGAGCCACGTTCTTCCTCACTGTTTAGACGTATCTGGCCCCCCATCAATTCCACCAGTTGTCTTGAAATTGTCAGCCCCAGACCAGTGCCTTCATATTTTCGAGTGGTTGAATTGTCAATCTGCATAAAACGCTCAAAAATGATTTGCTGTTTTTCAGGAGGAATACCAATCCCGGTGTCCCGGACAGAAAATCGAAGCAAGGCGTCATGTTCTGTTTCCTCATCGAGAACAATGTGTAAAAGAACTTCTCCACTGGAGGTAAACTTGATGGCATTTCCAAGCAGATTGATCAGCACCTGTCTGATGCGCCCCGGGTCGCCGTTCACCCCTAATGGAACATCAGGTTCCACGAAGCAGATCAGTTCCAGACCTTTGATTTGAGCACGTACTGCCAGCAACGTACAAAGATCTTCCAGCAGATGACGCAGACGGAAGCCAACCATTTCAAGTTTCAAACGGCCGGCTTCAATCTTTGAATAATCCAGAATGTCATTGATCACAGCCAGCAACGCTTCAGTGCTGTTTCTGGCCATCACTACATATTGGTGTTGCTCATTGGTGAGTTCTGTTCCCAGCAATAAACTGTTCATGCCCATCACCACATTCATCGGTGTCCGGATTTCATGACTCATGTTGGCCAAAAACATGCTTTTTGCTTTATTGGCGGCCTGTGCCTGTTCCTGACTTTGTAGCAGGGCGGCTTCGGCAAGTTTCCGTTCCGTGATATCGATCACCACTGCGATATGCCAGGACACTTCTTCGCCTGGAGCCCACATTGGCGACACATTGAGTTCTACCCAGACCGTGGTACCATCTTTGCAGAGATAGCGTTTTTCCATGGAAAATTCCCTGATTTTCCCCTCCCTCAAGTCCTGCATAAAATCGAGGTCCGTTTGAAGATCATCTGGATGTGTGATTTTCTGGAAAGTCAGTTGTTTCATTTCCTCAGTGGAATATCCCACAATGTCACAATAACGCTGATTGATCCGGATAAAATGTCCGGTATTGCTGTCAATTTGGGCCACCCCAACCGCGGCCTGTTCAAACATGACTCTGAAGCGTTTGTTGCTTTCAAACAGGGCCTGTTCGATTTTTCTTTGTTCGGTGGTTATCGTAAAATAAACAGATATGCCATTCGTCCGGGGATAGACATGAACGCTATACCAGTTTTGATAGGGGGGAATATCGAAATACGTTTCAAACTGAAGCGTTTGTTTATCCTGAAGAGCCTGTCTGTATTTCTGTTCAAAAATAGAACCTTGTGCTTCAGGAAAGGCTTCAAATAATGGACGATTCATCACTTCATCTCTGTTGCGGAACAAAGCCTGCTCCGCGGCATGATTGAAATAGGTGACAATCAGGTTTTCATCCAAAGCAAAAAAGGCATCACTGATACTTGAGAGAATCTCGTTGTTGTGTTCTAACAGTGTCCGATATGAGCGCTCACGTTCCTGCAAATGGTGATGTACCTGTTCCAGTTCATAAGACCGTTTTCTGATCTGCCTACGCAGCAATGCGATAAACCCGATCCCCAGCATCAGCACACCGCCAAAGCCAGCAAAGGCAAACCAGATCCATTGTGGAGCCAAGGCTTCATGACTGAGATCCAGCCAGTGACGAAGCCGCTGGAAATATAGGGATTCTTTATTGGCTTTCAGGCTGGAAAAATGCTGATCCAGATTATCAAGCAATGATTGTTGCTCTTTTCTGCCGGCAAAATAATATTTTTGGGGGTAAAACAGGATCGCGGTGTCTCTTAATGATTTAAAATCACGCTGGATACTTTTTCCATAAATCGTGGTGGAAATTCCAGCATCGATTGTATTCGTCACAACATCCCGGAACATTTCATGGTATTCCTGATACTCCACCAGTTCAGCCTGAATTCCAAATTGTTCCAGCATATCCCTGAACGCTTTCACATAGATATCAGCCTTCACAGTGCCGACACGTCGATTGGCCAGATCAAAAATAGTATGAACCGGTGTTTCCTCCCGGACATAAACACTTCCCCAATCCATAAACAGAAATTCCCGGTTGAACGCGAGTGTTTTTATGCGTTCATCTGTGCGGACAATGCATGGCAACAGATCGATGGTCCCGTCATGCAGATACTCAAGCAATTCGGACCAGGAACCCTCAATATATTCCAGTTTCCAGTTTTCCTGATCGGCGACATATTCCACCATATCAATAAAAAGTCCGAATGGTTGTCCTTCGCTGTTTGTAAAAAGCAGTGGTTCATATTGATAGACTCCAACGCGTACTGTTTTGCGTTCAATGGGCTTGGAAAAAACAGTGGTGCAGCCAAACATCAAGGTTATGGCCGTCAAGCATCCAATGATAAAGAAACGATACCATGTTGATAATCGCTCCATACTTGAAAAGATGAGTCCCTGTTTTTTATGGATTTGTAACATCGTAACCTTTTTTTAATGTTGGGTTCATGCGGCACATCGTACCCTTAACCCCAGTCATTCCCTATCTTTGGAGACTCCGGAAAAATATGGCACCTATCATTTACCGAGTTACAGTTTGTCATCTCAAATAACTCAAGAGTTGTAAGTTTTCAGTCATCAGCCTTCAGCTTTTTGTAAGTCATTGAAATTAGAAATTTTCTGAATATCAAATTTTCAAATAAACTTTTAGAATTATACTTGGGTTTTCGAAAAAAACATCTGTTGAGTTGTGTTGATTTGGCATAAAAATTTTCTGAGCGCCATTCACCCCAGGAGGACGTATGAAAATCCCTTGTATTGAAGCATTACCTTGGTTAGTAGC
>JADFZZ010000064.1 GCA_015232315.1 SAR324 cluster bacterium
GCAGAACTAAACCACTCAATAATGGTCCATCTATACCTTGGATAGTGAGCCTTCTGACTCGCACAGTGGAACTCTGTCCTCATTGCCTATATTTTCACAGTAAGAAATTACCTGCGAGAAAATCCCCTTTTTCAAAGGGGGCATGGGGGATTTAAATCTCAGAATAACATCCCCCTAACCCCCTTAAACCAAGGGGGAATTGCTGCAAGTGCCTTCACAGTGCTTAACTTAACAGCCTTGCACAAGAGGTAGGGAACCAGAAAAAATGTTTAAATATTTTTGGTCGGGTACTTATCCTGTACATTGTTTATTGAATCAATCCTGAAGGAGGGCACATGGATGCTTCCAAACGTTTGAATATCAGCCGGATTCTGGTGCTGATCGGGCTGGGTCTGCTAGTATTTTCTTATGTCGCGGGCCCCCTCTGGCAATACCATGATCCCATCACGGGAGAGGTGGAAGTTGACGAGGAAAATCTGTCGTTTCAGCCATTTTCCTTTCTGATTCCGGAGGATATTGAGTTCCGTGATACACCACCGGAACTGTCATCCCATCTGGGACCCGTGATGTATGAGTATTTTCCTGAAGGGGCATGGGCCTATCTGATCGGTTACAAAACCATGCCGGTCTGGAAAGTTTCACTGGAAGCCCCTCAATACCCCAAAAGTGCCTATCCTGATGGGATTCCTGTGTTCTTCACCTTGACTGATTTCCAGGGAAAAGTGGTTGAGATGAATGTCATCAACCATTATATCGGCATGGACCCGATGGATATCGGGGCCTATACAGTCAGACAACTGGTGCCGTTTGTGTATCTCATATTCATACTCATGTTGCTTGCGTTTCTGTTTTATAACGGACCGGGCTGGTGGGCACTAGGGCTGATTCCCGCCCTGCTTCCATGGTACTATCTCGGATTTTTCAGTTACTGGCTATACTGGTTCGGGCACAATCTCCATGCTTACGGAGCCTTTGAAGTCAAACCGTTCATGCCTACAGTGCTGGGGGATGGGAAAGTGGCACAATTTGTAACGCATTCCTATCCCGCAACCGGGTTCTATGTCCTGCTGGGGGTGTTCCTCTCCATGATTTTGGCTGTTTTGATCAAACGAAGAGCCTTGCGTGAAATGGCCAGGGCATAACACGATGTCGAAAAAACATGGATGGCTTACATTGGCACTATGGTTTTTCATGAGCAGTGCGGCATTGAGTTTTCCCTCTCTTCAACACATGATCGATGACACCCCGGAGGGCGGCATTCTGGAATTGAAACCCGGAACCTATCAGGGGCGTGTTATCATTTCACGTCCCCTCACGATTGAAGGTCATGGCAAGGCCACCATTGATGGCGGTGGCGAAGGATCAGTGATCACAGTCCAAGCCGATCATGTCACGTTGAGTCAACTGAACATCACCAACTCCGGCCACAGCCATGATCTGGTTGATTCCGCCATTGTTCTGCTGTCTGCCCATAATCGAATCCTGAACAATCACATTCATGATACACTGTTCGGAATCGACATGAAAGAAGCCCATGACAATGAAATCATCGGCAACGAAATTTCCTCAAAACCCCTGCCCCTGGGTGAACGGGGCGATGCGATCCGGGCCTGGGCCAGCAACCGGAATATTTTTCGTGAAAACCGGATCCATGATTCCCGTGACATGATCATCTGGTATTCCAATGATAATCTGGTGGAAGACAATCAGGGGTGGAACAATCGCTATTCCCTGCATTTCATGTATGCCGGCGCCAGCAATGTCCGCCGCAACCATTACCGCAACAGCGCTGTCGGCATTTTTTTGATGTACAGCAGGGACGCCACACTGGAATTCAATGAAATTCTTTATTCCCAGGGTGCCACCGGCATGGGGATCGGAATGAAAGAAGTGGACAACATCATTCTGCGCCAGAACCGTATTGTTTACTGCGCGACCGGAATTTACATTGATCAGTCCCCGTTTGATCCCTACAAATTCAATCTGTTTCTGGGAAACCATATCGGCTATAACGTTCAGGGAATCGTTTTCCACAGCACACTGTCACGCAATATTTTCAAGGGCAACGCCATGATTGACAACCTGGAAGCGGTGGCCGCGCATAACAACGGAACGGCTAAAGACAACCTCTGGGACGGGAATTACTGGAGTGACTATGAAGGCTTTGATCGAAACAGGGATGGCTATGGTGATTCCGGCTATGTGAATCATGCCTATCTGGAACAACTCTGGATGGATGATCCATGGGTCCGGTTTTATTTTGCGTCACCGGTGATCAGCATGATCAATTTTCTTTCCAAACTCGCGCCTTTTTCAGAACCCCGGCTGATGCTACAGGATACCCACCCTGTATTCATGCGTGATGCGGAACTAAGATTGTCTCCGGAAAACTTACAATTCAGAATTCCTGATGAAGATGAAATGGATGAAATATATGACAATTGAGGCCCTGTGATTGAAATTTCCGGTCTGACCAAAACATTCCAGAAACACAAGGTACTGGATGACGTGAAGCTCTCCATTCGCGCTTGTGAACGCATCGCGCTGATTGGTCAGAATGGCGCGGGCAAAACCACGCTTATCCGTTGTCTGATGGGGCAATATCGTTACGAAGGAAAAGTGGAGGCCTGGAATCAGGAACCTCAAAAAAACAGGGAAGCCCTACTTCAGAAGATCGGCTTTGTTCCTCAGCATCCGCCACCACTTCCCATGAACGTGGGCGAGCTTGTCCAATTTTCCGCGTCAATCTGCACGCAAACCACTCTGGAGCGGATTTATCAGGTAGCCGATGAGTTGGGTCTGGATCTGCGTCAGCATTTGGGAAAACCGTTTATGAAACTGTCTGGCGGCATGAAACAAAAACTGCTCATTGCCCTGGCTCTGGCCAAAAATCCCGAATTGCTGATCATGGATGAGCCGGCCGCCAATCTGGACCCTCAAGGACGAAAAGCGTTTTTTTTAAGACTGGCGCAAATCCCCCGGGAAACAACCATGATGCTCAGCAGTCATCGGGTGGACGAACTTCTGAGCCTGGTCAATCGTGTGATTGAAATGGATTGCGGACGAATTGTGCTGGATGAACCCCTTGGTGGAAAAAACTCATCAGTTCATTTATTGAAATGCCGAATGGTCATGACCGACCGAAATGATTTTATCCAGAAAATCATCAACGAATGGAAATTTGAGGAAACACAACCTCTGGTATTTGAAGGAAATATTGTGGCTGTGGATCGTATGCGTTTCTTGAATGCTGTTTCTCAATTTGCCGGCCATATCCATCAATTGACGATGGCTCAGGAGGAACTTTGAAAAAACTTTGGGCCATGACACTGCTTGAAATGCGCGAATCCATCCGGGCACGCTGGTTCGTGGTCTATGTGCTCATCTTTGGCGGCGCGATTATTCTACTGTTCACCCTGGGCATCACGGAGTCCAGAGTTCTGGGGTTTACAGGCCTGAGCCGGTTGATGGTGACTTACATTCAGCTTTGTGTCGCTGTTTTGCCAGTGTTTATCCTGATCACAACAGTACGATCCGTGGTGGGTGACAGGGAATCAAATGTGCTGGAGTATCTGTTGTCCTTTCCTATCTCACTGGGCGCGTATTACTGGGGAAAAGTTCTCGCTCGTTTTCTGGTGGTATTTCTGCCTGTGGTTGTGGCGTTATGTGGCTCAGCACTTTGGGGATTGTTCAAAAATCTGGAAGTGGTTTGGAATACAGTGGGGTATTATTCTTTGCTGATGGGATCGTTGACCTGGTGTTTTCTGGGTATCGGGATGTTGCTTTCCACTCTGACCCGTAAACAGGAATGGGGACTGGGAATGGCGTTTCTGGTATGGCTGTTTCTGCTGGTATTCATTGACATCATCATGATTGGCGTCATGCTTCAGCATCAGGTACAGGAACAGGTGGTCATCGGAATTTCACTGCTGAATCCGCTCCAAACTTTCCGAACCGCGACACTGCTTTTGTTTGATCCTGAATTGTCGGTGCTTGGACCTTCGGCGTTTGTGATTCTGGATCATTTGGGGCGGCAGGGCTTTTTATGGTTTGCGCTCATTTATCCTGCCGGTTTGGGTGGGCTTTGCTCATGGAGTGGTTATGAAATTTTTCGACGTGGCGATTTGGTCTAAGTGCTTTTACAATCCCGGTAAGTACCCGATCAAAAGTTTTTTAACATTAATCTGGTTCCTGACGGCTCGTCGGGAACCGCTCCATAAGGCACCTCTGGTGCCCTTCCACGGCTCGTTGGCAAGCCACCGGAGGTGCACGTCTGTTAAGTTAAGAAATTACCTCCAAGAAAATCCCCCTTTTCAAAGGGGGAATGGGGGATTTAAAGCTCAGAATAACATCCCCCTAACCCCCTTAAACCAAGGGGGAATTGCGGCCAGTACCATCACAGGGCTTAACTTAACAGACGTTCACCGGAGGTGGGCTAAGGAAGGTTCCCCATCAGAGGTAGGGAACCAGAAAAAATGTTTAAAGATTTTTGGTCGGGTACTTATCCTGCTGATGCTTGTCTCCGTGCTGGTGCTGGCAGGTTGTCAGAAAAAAAATCCTGAGCAACTTCCGGATGATATTGTCTGGGATCGTGATGTTTGCGATCATTGCCGCATGGCCATCAGTGATCCGCGTTATGCGACACAGGTCGTCGAACCCGGTGGAAAGGCGCATTTGTTTGATGATGCGGGATGCGCCCTGTCATGGATCAAAAATCAACCATGGAAAGACAACGCCAAAATCTGGGTGGCAGATATCAATACCTTTCAGTGGCTCGATGCCTACAAGGCGCACTGGCGTTCCGGCGACAGTCACACCCCCATGGGATATGGTTTCTCAGCCAGTCGAGACCCCTTTGAAAACGCGTTGACCTTTGATGAGGTGAGACAAAGAGTATGGAATCATCAGGCCTTGAAAGACCAGCACCAGGGAATGGGACACAACATGCCCAAACCAGGATTGTTTCATGAAACACATTCTTCACCCCAAGAATAAACAATGTATAACCCTGAAACATTTTAACAAACGTCTGTAGAGACGTGAGAATCGCGCGTCTCTACGCATGCCCTGCAGGAGTGATTTTTTGAGTTTTTTATCAATGTTCCTTAGCACTTTTTTTCATTGAGGATTTGCTGATATGTCACAGGATTCTCTCCCGAGTCCCCCTAAAAAAGCGGGAACTCTGACACGAAGAAATTTTTTCAAGGCTTCCACGCTGGTATGTGTGGGCGGTGCCGCCGCTTACGGGTTGGCCAGTGTTCCCCTGTTAAAAAGTAAGGAATTGCACCTCAGACCGCCCGGCGCACTGGAGGAGGATGTGTTTCTGGCTTCCTGCATCAAATGCGGACAATGCCTTCAGGTATGCCCGCCGCAGGTCATCAGTCTGGCCGGAATCCGTCAGGGATTTGGTATCGGTACACCGTTTATTGTTCCCCGGGAAGGAGCCTGCATCCTTTGCAAGGGACTTCCCTGTGTGCTGGCATGTCCGACCGGCGCGCTGGATCATCATATTTCCGAGGGGAAAGAAGCGGAAATGGGGCTTGCGGTCCTCCGTCATCCTGACACTTGCTTGTCTGTCAACAGGCAGAATGATCTGCTGTTTCTACTTGAATCCTTGCCAGAGACAGCCCCTGATGAAACAATTCATGACCTGCTCACCGCTCTGATTCCAAGGTTGAACGATGAGGAACTCGAAACCTTCAAACAACGCCTGGAACTCGAAACTGTTTCCCTCAAGGTCATCCCGGTGATCATCCATAAATTGAATGAGGATCATTGGAACTGGCTCAAAACGTTTGTGAAAAATTCAAGTCAGTCAGAAACACCATGCCGTGTGTGTTTTGAGGAATGCCCCATCAAGTCAGAACAGACCATCACCTTTGAAGAACATACGGACGTTTCCGGCAAAACAGACGTTCGTCCTGTGGTTCAACGAACCTGTGTCGGTTGCGGGGTTTGTGAAATGAAATGCCCCACCCCGGTTCCCTCCATCACCATTACCCCCAGACTCAAGTGGAAGGAGATTTCCGCATGAATTCTACTGAAAAAAACGCCTTGATCCCGCAATCATCCGGGAAGGCCGCTACAGAAAAAATTTTACCGATTCAGGCGACCCTGGACGCGGTACAACATTCTACACAAACAGAGGCTGGCATAAAAAAAACAAAAAAACGAAAAGGTCCGGGGCTACGGGATGTTTCAATCCATGAAAACAAATCACCCCGAAAATGGCTTATCATCCGCTGGTCTTTTCTGTTGGGCATGAATTTCCTGTTTTTTGCGTCCTTCTATTATGACATCCAGATTCTGGAAGGAACTCTCAGCGGATCCCGACTGCTTGGATTTCATCTGGCTGATCCGTTTGCTGCCTTGCAGGTCATGCTGGCCAGCAAGGTGATCCACATCAATCTGATCATCGGCATGACCACTGTGGTTATCATTTACTTGATGCTGGGAGGCCGGTTTTTCTGTTCCTGGGTCTGTCCCTATCACTTTCTGGCAGAACTGGGAGAAATGCTGCACAATTTTCTGATCAGGAAACGCCTTATTTCCCGGAACCATGTGTTTGATACCAAAATCAAATATTATTTCTATCTCATGTTTCTCGGACTGGCATTTTTTACAGGATTTACTGTCTTTGAAGTGTTGAATCCGGTGGCGATCCTGAGCCGGTTTATTGTGTATGGTCCGGGATTGATACTGTTGTGGGTGCTGGCATTGCTCCTGTTTGAAGTGTTTTACAGCCGCAGAGCGTGGTGCCGGTATTTTTGTCCGGTCGGCGTGTCCTACAATATTCTGGGCCGCTTCGCACCGTTCAAGGTACGCTGGAATGTCAATAAATGTTCCAATTGTAAAAACTGCCAGCGAGTCTGCATGGTGCCCTGGGTATTGAAGGAAACCGTCAATCAGGGAAAATCGGAATATGTGGTTTCCGGAGATTGTACCCGTTGCGGATTGTGTATTGACGCTTGTGAAGATGGCGCACTGCAATACAACGTCCGCTATCTGGATAAACTGATTTAGGAACGGCAAACGAATAACAGGGAAAACTTTCTGGTTACGAACGTCCCGTTCGTGACCGTTCCATGACCCACTTCCGGTGGGTGCGAAGCTCTGCTTCGCCTGAGGGATAACGTGCCCCACGGGACGTACAAGGCTGTTAAGTTAAGAAATTACCTGCGAGAAAATCCCCCTTTTCAAAGGGGGCATGGGGGATTTAACGCTCAGAATAACATCCCCCTAACCCCCTTAAACCAAGGGGGAATTGGTGCCAGTGACTCCCGGGTGCGAAAACGGTAGCATCGGGTTACGTCCCGATGCCTTTCCGGAGAACGTCGGGACGTAACCCGACGCTACCAGCGTTTGTATCCGTGTAAGGGGTGATCACACTTCAAAGTTTCCTAAGTTAACCGATCATGAAAAAATAATTTCACCCCGGGTGATGAAAATGATATAATCGTTCTTGAGGCTGAAAGCACTCGTTCTACTCTTTAGCGATTCAATCCTGAAAGTTAAGCTGAGTGTAGCT
>JADFZZ010000065.1 GCA_015232315.1 SAR324 cluster bacterium
TGGACGTTGTGAATCAGAGCCGGGATGGAGCGTGGAGTTGACCGAATGGCACATGGTTGGTCCGATGCTGATATCCTTGATTGTGTGTTTGTCCAAGCGCATGCGGGCATCGCGTCCAAAAGTACAGGAATTTCTCCGTGATTGGCTGGGGCTGTGGTTGGGAACGGGTACGATCAACCAGTGTATTCACGAGGCTGGCCGTGCTGTGGAGCCTCTTGAGGAACAAATGATTGAGGAAATACGTCGCTCAGAGTTGCTCCACGTAGATGAGACGCCATGGAAAGAAAAGACTATCCTTCTGTGGTTCAGCGTCTTCGGTTCGTTGACGACCACGTTGTTTGTGGTTGGTGCACGTAGTGCGGAGGCACTTGAACGGATTTTGGGAAATGCGTTCCCCGGTTGGCTGATGAGTGATGGGCTGAAAGTTTATCGGAAATACCTCAAGCGTTTGCGCTGTTGGGCCCATTTGGATCGCAAAGCCAAAGGCCTTTCGGAGAGTTTGGACGGCGAAGCAAGACGATTTGGGGGCCAAGTGTTGGCGATCTTCGAAATATTGCGGAGAGCTGTGTACCAAGCCCGTGAGGCCCCCACAGGGACCAGCAACCTGAGACAGGTTCATGGGGATCTTTTGGGTATCCTCATGTTGGCTTGCCAGGAACACGCGGACTCTCCACATGAAAAAACTCGTGCGTTGGCGCGTGAGCTTCTCTACGATTGGGAGGCTATCTGGGCGGTCTTGTCAGATCCGTTCTTGCCAATGACCAACAACGAGGCCGAGCGGTTGTTGCGACACTGGGTGATTTACCGTCGCATCTGCTACGGCACACGCACAGCTCAAGGGAGCCGAGTGGTTGCCCTATTGGCAAGTGTGATTGAAACATGCCGCAAACGGAAGGTCTTGCCGTGGCCGTTTCTGGCAGATGTGATCGCCAAGCGTAGAAGGGGCGATGCGGTGCCGTCCTTGCCGGCCACGGCGACAGCATAAAAGGGAGATTCTTCCATGCTCGGTTGTTTCTCTGGTCCGAAAATGGGGGGGTGAACGGTTACGAATCAACACAGATTCAGGGATATGTTAACATGAAGAAAATAAGAATTGCCTGTTACGTTGTGGTGACATTGTTGGTATATTCATGCGTGACATTTGCTGATGATCCTATCACCGCACCGGATGATATTGTCAAAGAATTAAGTTATATTATAGAAACTGATGGAAAGAAAGTTGGAACTTTCCAAGTAACGGAGATGAAAATTAAAGGATCAGATCTGATCCGTGAAGAATCGAATATGGAAATGTTAACAGACGGTATAATTTTTAAATCAGTTGCTATCGAAGTTTATAAGATTTCTGATAGAGTCATCCCTATAATGGTTTCGTATGATAGTAAAATGAGTGGACCAGGAATTGAAAATATCAAAAAGAATTTGCACTTGATGGATGAGAGTGCTAAACGTGACGCAGAAAAAATGGTAATATCTGTTCATAATAATGTTGAAATAAACACCGTTACAAGAAATATCACCTCTAATATAAGAGAGGAATTTATGAATGGTAGAGTTGCCACAAGCAATCCAACATTAAGTCTTCCAACTGGTTTCGCCATGGAAACTAGACCAGATCACTATCCATTGATAAAAAAATACGGCACTCTGACGTTGGATATCTTTGATCCACAAGACAATACTTTCACAAAATCTCAGGTGAAAATATATGGTGAGAAACTGTTTCAAGATAGGAAAGTATTTGATGTAAGAGTTAAAAATAATAAATATGAAAATGTTATATATTTTGAAAATGACTCTCAGAACAATAAATTTGGCATAGAGGTGTACGGAGAAGTGGTTTCTGATGGTCAGACATTTAAAACTACCTTGGATCGCGATCATTCGTCTCAGTAGATGCATGTTAAAGACCCGTGAGATTGTATACCGATTTCACAAACAAATCCGGTCCGTTTATGTTGCGAATCGTGTGAAAACTTGATTATCGGATGGTGTTTTCAGAATTGTTCAATCTTTCAATAAGTTGTATCCTTTGCCGTATGAAGATCAACGCTTAACGTGGAGGATGGGGAAATGGTTGTGTTGGACGTAAAGGATTCTCTTCACCCCCAAATCCAGGATAATCCGCGTAAAACATACAATCAAACAGGCCATATCTTATACTATGTCTTGTATGGAGAAAGGTTATTCTATGTTTATTGAAGATGATGCACGCCATTTAGATGAAATAATGCGCCTCCATTTTGAAAATAAAAAACTTGCGCATGTAATCAACACAAGTCCCGAACAAATTCATCTAAACGTTAAAGCACAATATCCAATGAATGATGCACCAGAGAACATCAAAGAAAATATAAATCCTGATCCTAAACAGCATCGTAACATTTTTATCGCGATAACTGGGGCAAAAAGTGGATTGGGAGTCACAACAATAGCTTCAAATTTGGCAACATTAATAACACGGTTCGGAGTAAAGGTATTAATTGCCGATGCTGGTGCAGGACACCTTTACTCTTTTTTTGATTCATCTCTGAGGGTTTGCGTGCAGAAAATATCCGTTGATCCTGCTTCATCGTTACATGATTTAATCACCATGCGCGGTGGAATTTGTGTGCTACAAGATTGTTATGGATCTGATTTTAAAAGTAATATTAATCTCTGGATGGATTTTCTTCGCATATGGAATTGTGGTGAATCTTTGAATCCAGGCATAGTGATTATGGATATACATTCATTGTTCTTCCTGATTACCCCTGAAATTCAGCCACAGTTATGGTAGCATGTGATTGTCTTCATGTTATTGAAAGTGCGGAGGGGATGATGGCCAAAAACAAGGTGCAATTTCAGAAGGGATTGAGCATAAGTGATTTTCTGTCGAGTTATGGGACAGAGGATCAGTGCCGGGTAGCAGTGTTTTCCTGGCGATGGCCCAAAGAATTCGCCTGTCCAGAGTGCGGTTGGAACCACTACTGTGAAATCAAGGGACGTAAGGTGTTGCAATGTAACCGATGCCATCATCAAACGTCGCTTATTGCGGGAACAATTTTCCAGGACACAAAGCTGGGGCTTACAAAGTGGTTTCTTGCTATTTATCTGATAACGCAGAACAAAGTTGGAATATCAAGTCTTGCTTTGGCACGGCAATTGGGAGTATCCCAGAATACCAGTTGGCGGGTGAAACACAAATTAATGCAAGTCATGTTGGAACGTGACAATGGGAAACAACTCAAAAACCGCATTGAAATTGACGACGCCTATCTTGGAGGAGAACGCCATGGAGGCAAGAGGGGGCGGGGTGCTGACGGAAAAACGCCCTTCCTTGCGGCCGTCGAAACCACCGACAATTCAGAACCCATTCGAATCAAGTTGAGCGTTGTCAAAGGATTCCGGAAAGAAATCGTCAGGAGGTGGAGTGCCTTGCATTTGTCGGCTGGTTGTTCCGTGGTTTCCGATGGACTGTTATGTTTTGGAGCGATTGCGGAGAGTGGCTGTAAGCATCAGGCTGTTGTGGTTGGTGGTGGAGCAAAAAGTGTTTCGCATCCAGAATTTAATTGGGTGAACACGACCCTCGGGAACATAAAAGGCGCAATCGTGGGGACATACCGGGCGATCAGCGGAAAGCATGCTGCCAGATATCTCGCAGAGTTTGAATATCGCCATAACCGACGGTTCCGAATGGCGGATATGATCCCTCGCCTTGGGTATGTTGGAGCCCACACCCCACCTATGCCTGAGCGACTGCTAAAACTGGCTGAAATTCCGTGGTAATCAGGTTGTTCTTTCATGAAAAATGCAGGCTATTATTGAATGCGGATAAAATCGTAATGGTTGTTTCTCCGGATCCGATGAGTGTCCGGGGTGCTATTGTCAACATCAAGAGAATTTACTTTGAATGCGGTGTATATCAATTTGATCTTCTATTTAACCATTGCCAGGATGAGAATGAATCATTACAGGTTATTGAAAGTCTTACATTTGAAATTGGTTACTTGCCTCATATTGAGCTAAATAACATTGGCTGGATACCTTTTGATTATAATATTATGCAATTACATAATCATGGGACTATGCGCAATTCACTCCTTCTCGATTTAATAGAATTGCATCGTTTTCCTTTGATGAAAATTATCGACAGTCTTCGGACAAAATACGGCGTTCAATTAAATACAGTGGAACAATATAGCTGCAACTATCGAACCTTATGTCATGATGACAGTTAATATCTTCATGGGAATTACACAGCATTATTTTGCATACCAATTGCAATATTCACGAGTGGGGCAAAGAAGAGATTTTATATTTTTCAGGAGTATGCTTTATGTCAACAGGCTTGACACAACTTAATGTAGATAGCAAGGATTCTGAACAATGGCCAATTTACCGTTTAGAAGGATTCGACCTTATTGTTGATTTCAACCCTATAATCGAGAACTGCTTCCGTTTACGATACCAAAAAGAACGCATTGTGGTTGAACGTAGATTAGACAGTGAACAGTGGATAGCTGAATCAGATTCTTTTATTCGAATTCCAATACCAAGTCACAAGGAAATTTTCGACTCTCCTGATCATGCTGTCCTCAGATTTTTTCAGCTTTGCGTTAAATGGAAAACAGGTGTCTTTTCAGGAACCATTAAGCCACCATTTGAAGATGATATCATTTTCCTCTCGAACCTGATAAGGCTCGGTGGTTCTGGTGTGATTGATCTCTATAGATCAACACCAGTCTTGTTATGGCTTCTCGTTGATACAACGCCTGATTTAGATGGCCGCCTAAGATATTTTGTTAATAAAAAAAGGATACACATTCTTGATAGAATCCGTGGTACAGCTATTGGTACATCAACACAAAATATGGTAAAGTTCATAGGAAAAATAGTCCCAGACCGATTAAATAGTGAAGAATTAAAGTTATTATATAGTGTTGCAAGAGGTTCTCAATTTCCTAAATTGGTGAAGCAATTAGAATTTGCAAATAAAGTTCATATTTCTTGGCTTGATTGGCAAAAGACATTCTGGAGGCGGGATAATTATCTACATCTTTTACCTTATCCATTCTCGACCAGAATTCCGAATAAGAAAAGGTTTCTATCTTTCGATAGATTCGTTAATGATACAATGGAGTTAGCCAAATTTTTACCTGATTACCCCTGAAATTCAGCCACAGTTATGGTAGCATGTGATTGTCTTCATGTTATTGAAAGTGCGGAGGGGATGATGGCCAAAAACAAGGTGCAATTTCAGAAGGGATTGAGCATAAGTGATTTTCTGTCGAGTTATGGGACAGAGGATCAGTGCCGGGTAGCAGTGTTTTCCTGGCGATGGCCCAAAGAATTCGCCTGTCCAGAGTGCGGTTGGAACCACTACTGTGAAATCAAGGGACGTAAGGTGTTGCAATGTAACCGATGCCATCATCAAACGTCGCTTATTGCGGGAACAATTTTCCAGGACACAAAGCTGGGGCTTACAAAGTGGTTTCTTGCTATTTATCTGATAACGCAGAACAAAGTTGGAATATCAAGTCTTGCTTTGGCACGGCAATTGGGAGTATCCCAGAATACCAGTTGGCGGGTGAAACACAAATTAATGCAAGTCATGTTGGAACGTGACAATGGGAAACAACTCAAAAACCGCATTGAAATTGACGACGCCTATCTTGGAGGAGAACGCCATGGAGGCAAGAGGGGGCGGGGTGCTGACGGAAAAACGCCCTTCCTTGCGGCCGTCGAAACCACCGACAATTCAGAACCCATTCGAATCAAGTTGAGCGTTGTCAAAGGATTCCGGAAAGAAATCGTCAGGAGGTGGAGTGCCTTGCATTTGTCGGCTGGTTGTTCCGTGGTTTCCGATGGACTGTTATGTTTTGGAGCGATTGCGGAGAGTGGCTGTAAGCATCAGGCTGTTGTGGTTGGTGGTGGAGCAAAAAGTGTTTCGCATCCAGAATTTAATTGGGTGAACACGACCCTCGGGAACATAAAAGGCGCAATCGTGGGGACATACCGGGCGATCAGCGGAAAGCATGCTGCCAGATATCTCGCAGAGTTTGAATATCGCCATAACCGACGGTTCCGAATGGCGGATATGATCCCTCGCCTTGGGTATGTTGGAGCCCACACCCCACCTATGCCTGAGCGACTGCTAAAACTGGCTGAAATTCCGTGGTAATCAGGAATTTTTAAACATCGAAAACTCAGATAAAATTATATACAACTGTAAGAGTCATCCTGATCTTGTCCGATTACACAATAGATGGGTTTTGAGGGTAAACGAAATAAAAAATGAACAGCATATTGCAAGCCTAATAAAGATCTATGGTCCGGAATTTCCACCTTCACCTCTTCCTGGTATCGAAACTATTGTTCAAATTAGATCGCACTCTGACTTAATAGCAGAAGGCAAAGAGATGCAACACTGTGTCGCCATATATGCTGAACTAGTATATAAACGTCAATGTTATATTTACCGAGTTCTTCATCCTGAAAGAGGAACTCTGGAACTGATAATTAATAATAAAGGAAAACCGGAAATTGCTAATTTCAGTTTATATCGTAATGCTAGTCCATCAAAAAATTCGTGGGAAAAAGTACAGGAATGGCTTGCCAATTCGCAGTGCGGAACATGTGAGCCAATATCTCTTCCTATTCTTACGTCTAACCACCTTATTTTGTGGGCATCAAGTGTTCCGAGATGGTCACCAACTCAATGTTGATAGGAGTCCCTCCTCAAAACTCCATCCGGCCACAAAAAAGGCACAACCGGATGCTGTACCGGGTGAGGAAGAGGAGTTCGGCGACTGAAAATGCCGTGGAAGGGAATGAGTAACGGACGGTTGATCAAGAAAACTGCGGAACAGGTCTATTTTTGGCAACATAAACACAGCCAACGCACTAGAAAGTTAGTTGAAAGTGGTTTGCAGGCGTGCTTTTGTGGTGGGCATCATCAAAGGAGATCCTGTCCCTTCCGATTGGTTCATCCGGCCAGATTTTGGACGCAATGGGAGCCAAACTTGACAAATTTCAGTGGACTGGAAAGGTGAAATCCTGGACAATATGACTGTGGAAGAGTCGTTTCACCGTGGACCAACGTCTCGTCATCAAGTTTCGGACGTTGTGTTTACGGATATCGGGTTACGTAGGA
>JADFZZ010000066.1 GCA_015232315.1 SAR324 cluster bacterium
GGTCTCTCAGAAGCGGTTGATGGATTGTTTCAGATAAAAATTTGCTTTAATTTTGAAAAAAATAATCGTTCAACACTCCTCTTTATCAACATTAACTTTTAACAAAAAAATGTGTCCAAAGTTAAGCTTTGAAAAGGGGGATTTTCTCGCAGGTAATTTTTTCACTTAACAGCCTTGGACGAGACGTCAGGAACCAGATTCATGTTTGCTGGTTCCATACCTCTTTTCACAACTTATTCTTTTGCCGTTTCCTTCCTTAGTCACAGTAAAAATCAGGACCAGGGCTGTTTTTTCCTAATTTGCCGGATTTATTTGTGGAACAATTTGTTGAATTTGTTCAAAATAGGCTTTGAATCTGTTCAATAATCATTCAACTGTTTTGCAATTCGAATAAAGCCTATGAAAACTCGCTGGTGGACTCTGCTGATCTGGTTGTTTCTGTTTGTAATTCTCAGTTGCGGAGAAGATCCTGAAGCGGATTTCAGCATCAAAAATTTTT
Source organism: SAR324 cluster bacterium (assembly GCA_015232315.1). Taxonomy (NCBI): domain Bacteria; class Deltaproteobacteria; species SAR324 cluster bacterium. Next base: position 500 of record JADFZZ010000066.1, read on the forward strand.
CACGGGGAACTGTAGAGCCTGAATACACTGAAGAGTCTGAAACCACTGTAGAAACGGCCTTGGATGGCTTTTTCCATGATAGTGCCGCCGCAGGAATTGGATACTCGTCAAACAGTACGAGCGGAACCACCGACAGCACAGGGAAGTTCACCTATGTTCCTGGTGAGCGCATACAATTCAAAGTAGGTGATATTTTGCTGGGTGAAACACAGGGCAGTGCCATGTTAACACCTGTCAACCTGGTAGAAAATGGGACAGCAGACACACCCGCCGTAGCCAATATTTCTGCCTTTCTTCAAACTCTGGACAGTGATGGTGATCCGACAAATGGGATCAATATCTCCAAAGAAGTCGTTCAAGCCATAGTCAGTAGCGAACAATCCATCAACTTCAATGTTGATTCTTCCGTTTTTTCCGAAAATGTCGCAGTTCAATCCGTTATTGCCGCTGTTGCCAAGGTGACAGCGGCAACAGGTGGTCGTCAAAATCTGGTGCCCCCGGCGCAGGCCATTGCACATTTGAATGAGACCATTGCATCCATTCGGGACAAACTGGTTGGTTTTACCGTGAGTAAAATCAGTGGGAGCACCACTGAAGCCGGAGGAACGGCCACTTTTTCGATAAAACTTAAAAGTCAGCCATTGAATGATGTGACCCTTGAAATATCCAGTTCCGATACGACTGAAGGCTCGGTCCATCCTTCGACACTTACCTTGACCGCAAACAACTTTAACGCTGAAAACCTGATCACGGTCACCGGAGTGGATGATAAGATCAAAGATGGAGATGTTACATACACTATAAAGTTTTCTCCTGCATCCAGCCTGGACTCGCTTTACAATGGGCTTGATCCTGACGATGTGATTGTTGTGAATACGGATGATGAGACAGCAGGTGTCACAGTTGTCACCACTGATAATACGACCACTGAAGCGGGAGACACTGGCGCTTTTACAGTCAAACTCAATAGCCAACCCATCTCAGATGTGACCATCACAGTGACCAGTGGTGATACCACAGAAGGCACGGTCTCACCTGCCACCTTAACGTTTACCTCCGCCAACTATGCAGCCACTCAGACCGTAACGGTCACGGGAGTTGATGATAGCACCGTTGATGGAAACATTGCGTATTCTGTCAAGATGTCTGCCAGTAGTTCTGATACAAACTATAACGGAATAACCATCTCATCCGTTTTTCTAACCAATACGGATGATGAAACAGCGGGATTCACGATCAGCACCATATCAGGCAACACGACTGAAGCTGGAGTTCAAGCAACGTTTACGGTGAAACTGAACAGCCAGCCGTATTATGATGTGAGCATACCAGTGAGCAGTTCGGATACGACAGAAGGCACCGTTTCTCCAGCATCCTTGACGTTCACCACATCAAACTGGAACGCCACTCAAACGGTGACTGTGACAGGCGTCTATGATGCGGTCGTTGATGGAAATCAAAGCTATACGATTTTACTGGGTATCGTCACCTCCGGCGACAGCAATTACGCTGGCTTGAATCCGAATGATGTTTCTGTAATCAACACCGGCGACATTCCGCCGACCATGACAGCGTCCAGTGTGAGTTTTACGGATACAGATTATACGTCACAGGAAATAGCAGGCAGTGTGACCATCAATAAAGCCAGCAGTGAAAGCACCCTCACGCATTATGTCCTCTATTGGGGAAGCAACAGCACCACCAAACAAAGTGGAACTGCGATCACCGAATTTGCCGTCAGCGGAAGTTCAACTTACACCTATACATTTTCAGCCAATACAGCTTTACCGTCCACAGCAAGTCATTTGCTGGTTTACAGCAAAAATCCGTATGGAGAAAGTACAATTTCAATGAGTGTGTCGATCACGGATTTGATTCCTGTGCCGGATACAGGTCAAACCACCTCCTACACGACCACTTTTGGAGAGGATCATGATTATTTAATCAATGCGCCATCGTATACGGATAACAGCAACGGGACGATTACCGACAACGTGACGGGGTTGATGTGGCAAAAAGAAAATGGTAGCCAAACAAACTGGTCAGCGGCGGGAAGCTATTGTGAGGGCTTGACTCTGGGCGGTTATGCGGACTGGCGTTTGCCCACAAAAAAAGAACTGATGAGTATCAGCCATTATGGGACATACAATCCAGCGATAAATACGACGTATTTCCCCAATACAAACTCGTCGAGTTATCGGTCGTCATCGACGGTCGCCGGTGACACGTCCGTCGCATGGGGCGTGGACTTCGGCTACGGCGGCGTCAGCACCTACTATAAGACGGCCAGCTACGATGTGCGCTGTGTACGAGGCGGACAATCGGGAATTTGGTCATTGGATTATTTGGCCAACGCGGGGACGGTACTGGACAAATCAAGGGGATTGCTGTGGCAGCAAACGGATGATGGCAACCGACGGACCTGGGAGGGAGCGTTGAGTTATTGTGAAGGGTTGGATTTGGGCGGTTACAATGACTGGCGTCTGCCGAATATTAAGGAACTGGAATCCATTACAGATGATACACGGCTTAGTCCTGCAATCAATGTGACATATTTTCCCACCACGAAATCGTCGAATTATTGGTCGTCGTCGACCTACGCCTATAACACGTCCAACGCATGGTACGTGAACTTTAACGGCGGCTACGTCTTCAACTTCAGTAAGCCGGACAGCTACTATGTACGCTGTGTACGAGGTGGACAATAGGCGCTTTGGTGCTTGTGTTATTTTTGCGGGCAAAAGCTTGTGCGGGGGGAACGGAGAGCGGTGAATTGAGGTCGTTTCCGTTTTGTCAAACGGTCTTGCCCAAAATCATGTTTCTTGTCAGAATGGCATAAAACTTCACAACCATTCATGGAGAATCTTATGTTGAAAACTCAAATTTATCTCACGGAAAGAGAATATTCCGCGTTAGACAGTTTATCCATCCGTTTAGGCCTGAAGCGTTCCCAGATCATTCGTCAAGCTATTGATCATTTTATTCAATCACAAAGCCGGGATTGGAAAATGGTCTTTCAGCCAATGGAAGGCATGTGGAAAGAGAGGACCGATCTACCGGATTTTGAAGCTCTTAGAAAAGAAGCCGACCGGGACGTTTTATGAAACGATTTTGCTCGATGCAATGCGGTGGAATCGCCACCAGAGGCGGCCTGAGAACGGTTCGGAACCAGAAAAAATGTCAGTTACATTTTGAACAGTTCTGCATGAGAACCTGACCGACGTAAAATGATGGTATCTTCATGCAGTTCATAAATTAACAACCAATCGGGTTCAATATGGCATTCTCTGGCACCTTGATAATTTCCGGAAAGTTTATGGTCACGGAAATGGATACTCAATGAATTTCCATGACATAACGTATTGATGACCGTTTTCAGTTTTTCAGGATCTTTCCCTTGTTTCTGTAATCGTTTGACATCTTTTTTGAATTGGTTGGTTGTCTGAATGGTTGTCATCAAATCCCCAAATCCTGATAGAGGTCATCAGGATTTTTATATTCAGACAACTCTTTTTCTTCCATCGCTTTCATGGTGGTTTCGTTCATTACTTTTTCCGGAATTCTTACCGAAAAAGGCAGACCCTGCTGAAACGTGATTTGTTTATAAAAAATATTGATGGCCTGTGATGCCGTCAATCCTAACGACTCCAGAATGCTTTCCGCGTCATGTTTCAGGGTGGAATCAATTCTGACAGAAATTGTGGTTGATTTGGCCATAAGTGCCTTATAAAAGGATTCCTGCTGTAAATAATTTGGTGATGAAATCTGTGGCTTGCCACGATGTCATCCCCGTGAAAACGGGGATCCAGGAGTGCGCCGATGGATTCCGTGTCAAGCACGGAATGACACCGTGCGAGGGCATGAATCGGTTGCCGTCACCAGAAAATTTACAACAACAAAAGATTCAGATTTGTATTAAAATTGTCACACATTGAAATTACATTGAGCGTTCATTCAATACCAGTTTTTATTTTCAGATTAAAGATCGTGTATCTGATAACAAGGTCACATGCTTCGATGGTTCATAATTTTATTGTTTCTGGGAACAGTTGAGAGTTCTTTTGCTGTGGAGAATGAACTCAAAATTGGAATGCCAGCGCCGGAATTGATCGGTCGGGAAGCCGCCGGACCCCGATTGCTCAAGTTGAGCGCACTGATGAAGGAAGTCGGCTTTGAACGGAATCCGGAGGGACGCTTCAGGGAGGTCAATGGAAAATATGTGGTGCAGGTGACTCGCAATGCGGTGGTTCTCAACTTTTTTGCCACGACCTGCATTCCCTGCATCCGTGAGATTCCCTCGTTCAATCGGGTGGCTACCAGATTTCAGGGGAAGCCCGTCAAACTGTTGTATGTCAACGTAGATCCGGAACTGACCGAGGAAAAAATCCGCTATTTCATTGAAAAACTCCAGATTCAGGTGCCGATGATGTTGCCCAATCAGCAACACGCGATTGAAACTTATGGAGTGCAATCGTTACCACGACTTGTTCTGATCAACCGTGAAGGCGTCATTGACAAAATTCTGACCGGATTTCAGGACGATCTGGAACAGCAACTGGAAAAGTGGATTGAGGGGCTGTTATAAGGCGTTCAAGGCCATTGAGTTTTGAACAACCTGATTTACCATGCCTGATCCAGGAAATTGAATTACTTTTAGAGAGAGTGTGAAGGCATGTTGATGTTCCCTATATTCCGGTTGATGACCCTGCTGTTGCTGTTGGGACTGTGGAACACCTCTGCGCTGGGGCAATCCCTGCAAACTGCCATGGAACAGGTGACACGCCGGTTCAATCAGGAATCCTTCAACCGAAAAGGGCAGGATGTGGTGATGGAAGTTCTCAACGCGCACTCGGGGAAGCGCGATACGGATGCCGCACGTATTGAATCAGAACTCTATCTGGCACTGCGGATCGCCATGCCGGAAACAAGGTTATTGTTGATCAGGGAAGCTCTTTCCGGAGTTTCCAGTCAGGCGGTCTGGGTCAAAGTCGATTATGAACGCCAGGGAACCCGGATGCGGTTGCGCTTCAGAGCCTTGCGGGGCCTGGACCGTGAATTGCTGGATCAATGGGAAATTGGATATCAGATTCGAGCCGCCGCCAAAACGCTGGTTGCCGTATTGGATATTGACGCACCAACATTGACGCTGGAACAACGCAAGGCTTTCAGCGAAATTTTCAGGTCGTTTCTCAATGGAACAGGCGTTTTCAGTCTGGCGAGCAGTGCTGAAATTGACAAACTGGACGCGGATGCCATTCAACAGCAAGCCCAGTGTACCCGAGACGAATGTGCCACCCTCATTGGTCAGCAACTGGGAGTGGAACGGGTTATTTCCAGCAGTTATTCGCAGATTGCTCCAAAAATTTATTTTTTGTCAGGCCGGATTCTGAATGTAAACACTGGCGAACTGCTCACCTCCCGCTTCGTACAGCATGACGGTGAACTGGCAACCCTTTCCACAGCCTTGGAACAACTGACTCAACAGCTTGTTCCCGCAGAAAAAAATACGAATCAAACGGTCATGCCCCCACCTGTCATTCCAGCCCTGACGGATCAACCTGTTGAGGAACCTCCATTGTTGAATCCCAAGATTCCTGAAACGTCCGTGGTTACTCCGGAACGCCAGTCTCCTGGCATGGAACCGTTACCGGCGGAGCCATTCCATGAAGACTCGTCACTCACGGGATCTCTGCCTGCGTCTGACGCTGTGACGGGTTCCTCCACGGATCTTTCAGGAACAGAAGCAGGCGAAAGCCATGATTTAACAGGAACCCCTGAAACACCCCTGGAAATTCCAGTGATTCCTGCCATAGAACCCACTGTTGCGGAACCACCGCCTTTACCCGCAAAACAATGGTATTTTCTGGCAGGAGCCGGATTGCAGGCAACCCGTGATTACGCTACAACCAATCAGATTTTTTTTGGTGCGGGAAGATTGCTGAAATATAAGGATTTGCCGACTGGTGTGGAACTATTCCTGTCCAGCGCCATTCCGGCCCCCAGGCAAACTTTGACAAAAAGCGGCATTTCAGCAGTGATGGAAAAGCAGATTCAAATACTGGAATTTTATGGAAATTATCGTTTTCAGGTTGCTACGGGACTTCATTTTCAGATCGCTACGGGACCGACTGTGGTGAAAACAGAAATAAAGGCTGTTGATTATGATTCCGCACTGGTGAAACCTGAAAATATTTCTGCGACAACAGTCGGCTGGGGTGCCGGTATTTCCGCGGAATATGGCTTCACTTCCTCATTTCATGGGGGCTTCTCTCTTCATCAACCGAATAGCACTATCACAAGGCTGAGCCTGGTTGGCGCATGGTGGTTCTGAAACCTGAGCAGGAGCGCCTCATGGGGCATTCTGACGCGGGGCGGATTGCTTATAACTGATTTCAGGAAAAACTTCTCCCAATATGTTACCGGTCATGTAAACTGACCCAGTAGCGGACAATAAAATTGACCCACCTTTATTGATAAAAAAGCCATAGCTTGCTATGGCACTCCCGTTAAAATGATGAATCATTTTTTTTGGGAGGACTAT
>JADFZZ010000067.1 GCA_015232315.1 SAR324 cluster bacterium
AAATCAAAATAGGTTGTTTCCACAGCTTGTGGCCTATAAACTTCCTTGTAGAGCTTCCTTAAAGCGGTCTCCACTCTGTCCCAGTCTCGATCCAGACGAACCCAGTCCAGATTGATCTTCTTTCGCCGAACAAAATTAGAAAACACCCTGTAAGCCTCAATGATTTCACCCGCAAAGTTTATATCATTTCTGAAATCATGATTGACGTGTTCATTTTTTGTATTGAACCCCCAGCTTGCGCTGAGGGCATTGAATTATGACTCACGAAGTTTGATCAGCAACAACGAAAAGCTGATCAAAACATCGAGAGTCATCATGACTTCACTATAAGTCATAGACCTCCGTAATGATTAAGATTAATAATTTTATCTTGATCAGGGGAGATACAAAGTGCTATTGAAAATTTCTCTCAAATAGCAAAACCCTTGCTTTTCAAGTCACGAGGTTGCCGCCTCGTGGCCTGATCCTCCCGCAAAAAACACTCCTCAAAAATTCAATTTCATTGAATAAAATCAATTTCGAGAAGCTGTTTGACACCTTAAACAGGCTATTTTTTAAAATCAATATTTTATTCCGGATGGAATATCAGAGACTAAAACATAACCGTTTGAAATAAGATGGTTATATTTTTTCATGCAGCCTGATTACTTTTTTGAGATATTGGCTGAAACGATAATGGAAAGAGAGAAATGAATTCTTTGAATATGTAAAAACAGAAAGGATATTTGTTGAGGCAACAAAAGCACGATAACGCCATGAAAAAACAGGCAAAACCCACCCGGATAAAATCAACAAAATAATACTAATGTTGAAATAAACGACTGGCACACTAAGGCAGTGTGTCCCATTTATTCTTCAGATACTGGTCATGCTCCATCTGATCTGTCTCTTTGTTGGTACACTGTGCCCCTAAACAATTGGTGGTGTAACCAACATTCATTGAAGCCAGCCAGTTTTTGGTTTGCTTGTCTTTAATCGTCCATGCGTTGATTTGGATACCTTGGTCTTCCCAATGCTGAATAAACTCTGGTGTTACCATTTTCTGATGGGGTTCAATCAGACCAATATTGAGCAAATGCGGCACCCAGGTGACAGAAGCCCAGTTATAAATCGCATCCATCACCCAGTTATCAAACACATCCCTACGTACTGCCAGTGCCACGATGATGTCTGGATCGAACTGCCTTACACGGTATAAAATTCTGGGATCAAAGGAACTGACAAATGCTTTGTCGTGCAGTTTCATTTTTTGAAACAGGTTTCCAATCTTTTCCGCATAAACCTTGTAATCGGAAGCATTCTTGGCTTCAATCTCAACCTTCAAACCCAATCCGACAGCAACCGTCATCAATTCCTCCAACGTTGGAATCGTCTCGTCTGTGAGTACTTCTTCACCATCAATCTCATGCTTGATTTTTAATTTTTTCAAAACCGCCAAAGTGTAGTCCTTGACTTTCCCCGCTCCGTTGGTTGTCCGGTCCAGCGTGTCATCATGAATCACGACAAGCTCGTTGTCCTTGCTCAAATGCGTGTCAATCTCAATGGCCTTGCCACCATGTATCCAAGTGTTTTTCACCGCAGTGATGGTGTTTTCAGGTGCTGAATTATGCCCAGCCCGATGCAGGTAAACCAATCCTTTGTATTTACTCGCATCGGGTGAGGGTGGGAGTTGTACCAGGTAAAACCATGCAACAGGGGCGATGATCAGCATTGCTAAAATCATGTAAATAATTTTTATCGGGTAGGATTCTTTGGTTTCTGGGAGGTAGTATCTTAATTTCATTGGCCGGGTAGTGCTAAAGGAGCAATTTGTATTGCCGCGTTAAGAAAATACAACGATATCGTTACAATCGAAAACAGCATAAAAACAAATCCTGTCAAAATTTTTAAATTTCTATTCATGGCTTAAACAGTTTCCCTTCAAAATAAAATTTACAGACAGGACGTTCTTCCTGTGTTTCGCAGGCAAGGTTGATCACTTTGCCTTTAAGAATTTGTACAGCACCCGGGATCTCATCCGCTCCCGATAATTTTACAGGGAAAAGACCGTCTGAATTGCGTGAAACACTGACACACGAGGGAGACGTGTTGACAAACACAAATTCCTTGTTGAAGCCCTCGACGCTGGCCAGACAGGAAGCATCTTCTCCTATGTCATTTTCTGCGGTGTAGAGTCCCATTTCACCAAGCGTTGTTTCATATTCTTTTATCATCTGATTGTATTCAAAACGGTCAATAATCCCGTCTTGCAGCATGGCATCCAGTTCTGTTTTGGATCGCTGATTCTTGGCCTTTTCTGAAGCCTGAAGACGCCTGTCAAAATCCCTCTTTTCCGTCAACTCCTGAGTCTGCTGTTTTTTGGGATTTCCAAACAATAATTCTATGATTGGTATCAATCCCGTATATGACAAAGGATACAAAAAAAGCAAAGAACAAATCATGATTCCCATCAAAACTTTTTCATGCGCTCCTCCTGTCACCATGCGAAACTCTGGGACAAGTGACACAAAATAGGCTTTGACTTTGGGATAGAAAAACATCGGACCCTGTTTTGTGAAGGTATCAGCCACGATATGCATGAAATAGCCTGCTACCGCGGCGATGTACGTCCACCATGAATTAACCACCAATGGAGTCGCTAAACAGGCAATGATCAACACCGCCCAGATGGAATGTGTGATGGTTCGGTGTCCATGGTGGGTGTCAAGATAACGGGATGCCATGGGAAACGCTTTTCCCATGATGGATTTGGGTGTGTCAATGTCCGGGAGTGGTGCTGTAAGTGTGATTGCGACAATCTCACCTGTTGAAATCGGGTGATTGAACATCACGGATGCGCCGACATAGACAAAATGATTGAAAACAATATGGGCAGGTGTGAGCATGTCATATCCGGTAATATTATTTTTTTTGTTGCTGGATGCCTTTTAGCAACGTACCCCTGAAAATCATCAGGAACATTAAAATAATGGTTCCACCAATGACAACCGGGAGGTTGCCTGTCTTCATGCCGTACACTCTGAATGCCGCCAGTAACACACTCAGTAAAACCCAGAACAGCCCGATATTGATCTCGGATGTTCCCGCTTTATGTGTGAGCGCACGCGCTTTTTCCCGTGTGACAGTGGGTTCATTGGCCAGACTGTAGAGCAAATCTGAAGCGGCTCCCGGACTGCCACCCACCGCACGGCGGAGATGCTTGACCAAATGGGTTTCATCCTGGATGGAAATATTTTGCAGTCTCAGAAAATCCCTGGCGATCAGGTCAATATTCGCTTCGGATAAACCGCCAAGTCCCAGCCGCAACGATCTAAAATAGATACTCATGATCGACTGTTTCTTATCTCTGGCAGTGCCTATGATCGAGCCATAAGAAACGATCACAGACAGCAGGCGTTCTCCTGTGATGGGAATGGAATCCACATCATCCACCAGAAAAACAATGTTCCTGTGTACGGTGAGAATCTGCTCCAGAATGTTGATTTTTACGGCGGTTGTCTGCCGTCGTAACGTTTTCCACAACTCATCAAAATCTTCATACTCATCCTGTTTGATTCCTGTGGAATAGATCATGTTCCACTCATAAAGCTTGATAAACAGGGTTTCAAACAGGGTTGCCAGTGGCTTGGACTGACGGATAAACACGACTTTCTTGTGGGCATTTGTTTGATAAAGTTGTTCCAGCAATACGGTTTTTCCAATGAAACGTTCTCCAAAAATGAGTACGGATTGCCTACGATCAAGTCTTGTTTGCAATTCTCTCAGTTCATTGTCCCTTCCAATCAGTCCCACGATCCCGGCAACACCGGAACACGCCATCAAGCCTATCTGTGAACCCAGAATGATCTCTCCCGGGTCATCCTCAATCGGCAGTTCATCCACAAGGATTTCGTCGTTTTCAACAAGGTCCTCATCTTCTTCCTGTGGCGACTCTTCCTCCGGTAGTTCTTCCTCGGTTTCCGTTTCAAGGATGTCGCTTATTTTAAGGTCCATGCTTATTTTTTGGCTGAGGTTGGCACATTGTCGGCAGTTGTGGATTTTTCTTCAGGCTTTGCCTCACGGGATTGCGTCATTTGCAGTCTTTCGGCCAGTGAGCCAATATCAATATGACTGTAAATCGTGGTTGTTTGAACATTGGAATGACCCAGCACCTTTGCCACAAGGTAAAGATCGCCATGCTCCTTGTAGAGATGCGTTCCTGTGAAATGCCGGAGTTTATGCGGTGAATAGGATGTTTGCCCTGAGGCGGTCCAGCAGTTATGCAAATGCGCTCGCATTTGTCTGTCGGTAATGTGCCCTTTCAGCTTGTTCCCAGGGAACAGAAATTCCACTGTATAACCTTGTTCTTTCAGTTCGTCCTCCAGAGACTTGATGCGTTGTTTTAACGCAGGGGAGATAGGCACCTGTCGTTCCTTATCGCCTTTCCCGATGACGTTCAGACTGTAAAACAGTCTATTGTCCTTGGTGATCCCTTCCTTCACATCTCCAAACCGTGTATTGACCAGTTCGGAAATACGCAGGCCGCTCTCGGCCAGAATTTCAACGGCGACCGCAATGAAGGTTTTTTTGTTTCCCCGGCAGAACTGAATCAGTTTCTGAACCTCATCGTCAGAGGGGTATTGGGGCAACCGCTTTCCCACCTTGGGCTTGTTCACGAGTTTTGCGGGATTCGAGTCAATCAACTCCTCCCGAATCATCCATGCGTAAAAGGATGATATGGCGGCAAGCCTGGAGTGGACTGTTTTAGGCGCGAGCTTTTCCATGCTCTGCAAGTAAAGTTTCATCTGTCGGCGTCCCACTTCCTGCACGGTGACTTTCAGTTCATCACAAAATTTCAGATAGTCCTTCATGGTGAGCCTGTAGCGGTAAATGGTTGCCGGTGACTTGTTGGCAAGCTTCATGTCATAGGCGAATTCTTCCAGCAGTTTTTGGATTTCCTGTTGCTTCCGAAAATTCTGTTTTTCAGCAACCTTGGTTTTATAAATGGCTTCCTCTTCCATATTCGAGCCTTCAAAAAGTGGTGTAGTTCCGGGCCTGTTTGTTTCAAATCTCAAATTTTTTAGCCTGTTTACAGGGAATCCATATCAAAAAAACTTCCGGAAATAAATATTTTCGGAATAATTTTTTTTCGGAATATAGGTATTATGAAATATTTTTTGTCATGAAGCCCACGATTGTAGGGTATGGATGTTTATTTTAGTTGTTTGGGCGGAATATCCATCCTTCAGCTTCCGGAAAACAATTTTTTCAAACCGGAAGGATGCTGTGTTTTTTTTAATTTTGCCTTCAATCGCTCTATTTCAGAGGCTTGGCGCTTGATTTCCTGCTTCATGCGGTGTTTTTCTTCTCTAAGTGGCTTTATTACATCATTTTCAAGGTGCATGATCCTGGCGGTGAGTTCGCTGTTTGTCTTGTTCGCAGTGATAAATGTCAGCTTGTTGTCATCAATTTTAATGTCAGGTGACAGGCGCAGGCCAATAACCTTGTCGCCTTCGGTGATGAGTTCAATAAATGGTTTTTTGATGAGTGAGGTCAGGGTTCTGACACCCAGTCGTTTTGAATAGGGTTGAGCGGTGGCCTTGGCGTAATTTCTGACAAGGAGTTCGATGGCATCTGTAGAAATTTCCCGTTTTGGCGCATTCTGGATCGCTGTTAAAATAGACATTTGTAATGATGAGATTCGTGTCTGTTTTTTGCGTTTCATAGAGCCTCATTGATTGAATCGGATAAATACGGGGATGTGATCACTCACCTTCCGGGCTTCACTGAAATCTGAGAATGCCTGTGTGAAATCGTTGATACCAGCAGCACAAACATCCGGTGCGTCCGTCAAAATATTGTCATACTCATTCGCCAGATGTACGCCACTTCTCGTTCGTTTCATTTTCAGGGAGGTTTTGCTGTCAATCCTCGCAATTAAACCCAGTTTCTTTAAGCCATCAAAGGCCTCGTCACTGGCCGTTAAATTGAAGTCTCCCAGCAAAATGCGGATAGAACCTGAAGGCGTCAATGCAGGTTCCTGATGGATTTGACGGATCTCACAAGCGGGACATTTGGCAGTAGGGACAGCATGGAGATTGAAGATCAGAATGGTTTTTATTTTGAGTCTGAACTGTCCGATGAAGGGTTCCCTGTCCAGGGGGTCAGACAATGATTGAGAGAGCCAGGCTTTGACCAGAAACACTTTACTGGTTTTCCAGAGAAACGCGTAGCGTTCACTGCCTCGGCCTGAGGTGGGATCGCTCACGCTGTAATCCCACTTTGCACCAGTGCGATTCAGGCCGTCAGCTATGAGGGCAATCGCTTTGGCTCCGGTGCTGACCATGACTTCCTGAATGGCAACAATATCACTCCCCTTCACGGTTTGGATGATGGTTTCCAGTTCCGAAACCTCCTTGGAAGGGGCTTTTCGATAGAGGGAACCGCCTAAATTCTGAATATTCCAACTCATGACGCTAATGGCGTCCGGCTGGCATTCCGCAAAGATATCCGTAGCAAAAAACAGCATCAACAGTAACAGCAGGCGAGTCATTCAAAACCCTCCCAGGTGTCGATCATCGTCAACAGTTGTTCCCGTTTTTTTAGAACCATGACGCTCAACAGGAACCGGTTGGCTTTGTACTGCACTTCAGCGGTGAGAACCTGATTGTTGAGTTTTCTGGCGCTTTCCTCCATGTCCCAAAGTTCCTCCCGTTTTGATAAGCCTTTTTCAACTCTTGAACGGATGATCTCCGTTCGTTTTTTCAGTAAATCCAGCTCGTTTTTCAGATATTCGAACTGTGATCGTGAAATCTGCATATTCTGCAAAAGTTTTGTGGCATCCGCGATGATCCCCTGGGTGTCTTTATTGAGTCGTTTCAGCTCGTCTTGTTGTTCCCTGAAATCGTAAGTAGCACTCAGATTCAGACTATAGTCGCCGCCTGTTTGTGAACGTGTGCCAGAACTCTCGCCTGTGCTGAGTCCCGCAAGTTCATAGCGGAGGGATGGCGTGAGTTTCAGACCACTCAACCAGGT
>JADFZZ010000068.1 GCA_015232315.1 SAR324 cluster bacterium
GCATCATCGGGGTGTGATTGTCATTATCCATTCATGACTCCTGAATTATAAATGCTGGCTTTTTGAAAAATCACTTTGAAAAAGTACTGTATTTCTTGAGTATTTCCGCCAGTTGTTCTGCGCCTCCTGATGGCGATTAAAAACAAAATAAAGAAAGCGATGAAAATGTGCTTATTAAATATGGAAATCAGCATAGCATCCGCAAGCTGGAAATCATTTGATTCAAATTAAGGAATAATCGGAAAGTAAAATATATAGTATTCCAGAAAAGTCTTTTGGTTCTTTTTGAGTAGGAGAGAAAGTGTCATCCCGAATGAACATGAGGGATCTTAACACCTGGAAAGATTTCTCCCTCCGGTCGAAATGACACGGAACCCCAATTTAATTATCTGGATCACTATAGTATTCCAGAAAAAAAGTTGGGGCCAGGAGTGCAGGCTGGACGCCTGCTTTTGCGGGCATTCTGCCAGCATTCCCAGAAAACAATTATCTGAAACACTATAGAAACCCGGACAAGTGATCCTCCATGAGGCTGGCACAAACACCCGTAGCGTCGGGTTACGTCCCGGCAGTCTCTGTCATGGCAGAGGGACGAACCCTCTGCCATGACAGAGGGACGAACCCTCTGATCACGTCTGTTAAGTTAACTGGAGCGTTGGAACGAGAGAAAAAACAGGGACGTTGGTAACATGAGGGGTTAATTTAGCGGAGGACGGCCTGTGCATTCAGCAAAGAAAAGCGCCAGAACCTGTCCTAATTTCTGATAATAGGGATGCCTCGCATTTTTGAGTACGAGTTCCGCAAACGTAGGTCCCCACTGCCCCAGATGCCGGGAAAAAAACGATTCTGCCATTGCCATAAAATCAGGATTATTCTGCGAGACATACTGAAACAGCAGATAATACATGAATTCCAGTTCTGTACTGATATGATCCGGTAACACATGCTCGTTCTCATCAGGATTCAATCCGGCACGCTCATAAAAATCAATGGCTTCCAGCGTTGAAATTCCCATCACCATGGGTTCCGGATCAAGATAAACGGAACTGTAGGGTGATGCGGGCACATGATACGGGCCAACAAACAGGCGTGTGTATTCCAGTTCAATTTCCTGAAAACCGGAAGAATCGACATGAAATAATCCTGGCAGACGATCCAGTTCATTTTCCAGTTCAGCGGATAATCCCCAACCTTTTTGCGCGGGAATCAGTTCCAGAATATCGGCAAGGGAAGGGTCGGGATATTTAAAGCAGTCGGCCAGTATCCGGTAGATATTGGCGCGACTGGCAAACAGTCTAATAGGCTCCATAATCCCTGATATAGAAAACTCTGGGTTTTGTGCCCTTGTGTTTGAGCAACTGCCTTGGCGTATAATGCTTCAGGAGTTGGGAGACCCGACTTGTCGGATCGTCTGTATCTCCAAAAATTCTGGCATCGCCGGGACAAGCCTCAACGCACCACGGCTGTAACCCTTCTTTCACACGGTGGTCACAGAAAGTACATTTTTCCACAATGCCTTCCCTGCGGATGCCATCATAGGTTTTCGCACGGTCCGGATTATAATAGGGTAGAGGCACACCTGTTTTATCCGCGGTTTCCTTGCCGCTGGAGGTTACTCCGGGGATCAGCGGTTTATCATCCATGTAGCGTTGATGTTGCTGTTTCTTATTGAAATGGATGACTTTGTAGGGACATGCCAGTTCACAGCTTCGACAACCGATGCATTTGTCCGCGTCATGCAGCGTGAAGCCTTCGTTGTCCTTATACATGGCCTCTGTGGGACACACCTTGACACAAGGAGCGTTCTCACAATGGTTGCAAAGCGTAGGAATGTAACGGAAACTGACATTGGGAAAGGTGCCCCGTGTTTCGGTCACATGACTGGACCAGTTAAAACCGGCGTCCGTATTATTTTCTGTTTTACAGGCAATGTCGCATGCGGCGCATCCGACACAGTTATGCAGATCAATGACCATTGCGTATTTAGCCATAATGTCCTCCCTTACGAAACTTTCATGATTTTAACACGAGTCACGCCGCCATGCCGTGCGGTGCTACCACTTAAACGCTCATAATCAGCAGGCAACAAAAGATTGTTGTTGCCTCCGCGGGGAATCCGTTTTTCAAAATCCTTTGCTGCGATGCTACCGTAAGCCCAATGTCCCTGGCCATAACACTTGCCGATGGTTCCGGGGCGTACCCCTTCCCATAGTTTTACATGACACTGAAGTTTTCCGGTCGGTGAAATCAGTTCAATGGTATCTCCGTTTCGCAACCCCAGACGTTGTCCATCCACAGGGTTGATCTTGGCGACATCATCCCATTTTTCATCTCCGGGGTCAGAATCCTTGTTGTCCTGATACCATGAGCAGTTGGCGGATCGTCCTTCACGATTGAGACGAGACCGATGTTCAAAAAAGATAAACGGAAATTCATTCGCGTCGCCCCAGCGATAGGCTTCCTCATAGTGGGGAACAAACGCCAGTTCATCCCGAGCCTGGTATTTACAGGCATCCAGCACATCATTGATTGAGACCTGATTCTTTTCGGCATGTTCGGTCAATGATTTCTTCAGGGTTTCACTGTAAAATTCAAACTTCTGGGTCGCAGTGCCGAATTTACCCCATTTTTCACGGTAAGGATACCGTTTGGAATTCCATACGCCTTTTTCAAAGAGATCATCCCACCCCTCAAGTTTGTCGCCATACTTCCCATAATCCGGATGAGATGCGTCCCACATGGGTTGTGTGTAATATTTCAGGGCATATAGTGAAAATTCGAGGCTGTTTTGCGGTGTTTTTCCGGTTTGAGGGTCTTTGAACTCATTCCTGAAAAAATCAAACATATTGGAAAAACCTTTCTGCGCCAGTTTTTCAGCGATCATCCAGGGAATTTCGGTTTCATCCATTTTCACATCCCACAACGGTTCCAGAATACGTTTGTTCAAGGAGGCATAAGCCACCAGATTCTGCTTGCTTTTGATGAAGCCCAGTTTTTCATAGAGTTGATGCGCCGCTGGCAGGACAATATCCGCGAAATGACTCATCTCCGAAGCATGAGTCGTGATATGCGCAAAGAACGGCAATTTGCTCATGGCCTTTTCCCAACGTTCCGCGCCGCTACAGGAGAAGGTGAAATTATTCCAGTAGCCGATAGCCACTTTAATGTCATAGGGGTTTTCTTGCAGAATGGCATCCGCCACATTGTTGGTGACCACACCACTGCCTGGTTTCCCACTGGACATAGCGGGAAATTGCAGTGTTCCCCGCTGGTCAATTTTTTTGTTATGATTACCGCGTTCAGCCATTTCATCATAGTATTTTTTATATTCCGGAACCTTGTTCGCGGGAATTTTGGAAGCTCTGACAGTTCCACCTTCATTGTCAACAGAGCCAACCAGTCCGTTGAGAGCGTGGGCGACCATGGCAGTGTATCCGCCCCTGACATGCATCGCTGTGCCCGGAGATAGCCACGAAATGGCTCGCGGTGCGGCGTCGGCGAATCCCAACGCAACCCGCTTGATTTGTTCCGCTGGAATTCCGCAACGTTTTTCAGCCCATACCGGGGTTTTGTCCCGTAATTCCAGATTCCACCATTTGATCAGTCCATAGGTGTAATTTTCCTGAAAAGTGTCTTCAGGAATGATTTCCCCAACCTTGAATCTGTTTTGCTTGTCCGTAAAGTCGCCCACAAACTCACGATTCCATACGCCGTTGACCAGAATCGTATGAGCGATAGCGACAGCCAGTGCACCATCCTCGCCGGGAATTACCGGTAGCCACTCATTGGCTTTCGCCGCGGTCGCGGACAGTCTGGGATCAACCACGGCAATTTTCGCCTGATCTCCAACTTTGCCCCATATGCTGATCGCATGAGGCACTTGACGATTGGACGCGAGCGGATCAGCCCCCCAGCACAACACATAACGGGTTTTGTCCAGATCGTAATCTCTGTAGTCCCAGAAGCCTTCTGTGAAATACGGCCCGAATTTTTCAGCTTCGGCGCAAATCGCGCTGTGGGAAATTCCATTAGGGGAGCCGAATACCTTGGGCATGACTTCATAAATGATATCCCGCATGTAGGTATAGCGTCCCCGTAACAGCAGAAATTTGTGTGTTTCATCATTTTTACGGAGTTCCATCATTTTATCCGTGATCGTATCAATCGCCTCTTCCCAACTGATCGGTACAAACCGAGGATCTTCATCACGACCTTTTTTGGGGTTGGTCCGTTTCATTGGAACTTTGAGCCGGTCCGGATCATATACCTGTTGCAGTGAAATGTGCGATCGCACACAGACATTGCCATGATTGGCCAATGCGTGTTCATTGCCTCTGATTTTGGTGGCCCGGCCATCCACAACATGAACCTGAACCGGACACCATGTTGTGCATCCCTGACAAGTGGACGAAAGCCATTTGCCGGGAGCTGTCGCCAATTTTTTATAGGGGTCCGCCGCAAATGCGGTCAACTGTGGAAATCCGCTGGTCGCGCTTAGAAGGCCGACTCCGGAAATCGTGGAATATTTGATAAAATTTCTTCGTGTTAATCCCATATATCCTCCTTGTTTCAATGTTACCACTACAACAACTCAATGATCGGAACCACCACCTGTCCGCCGATAACCATCAAATGTTTCATTACAAATCCTCCGGTCAAAACAAGGACGCAGGCAATAATTGTCAGTCCCTTTCCCATTTTGACTTCCTGTTTGAGCATGGAATACAAGGCGGCGAGGCCTGGAATGATAATGCCTCCAATCAACACAACAGTGGTCCAGAGTGTCTCGTGGTTTTCCATGAAATTCCGGTAGCTGAGCTCTTGTTCCAGTTCCAGACGTCCGGTATAGAATTGCCAGAGAATCACTGACACCAACTGGAACGCCAGCACCACAAGCAGGGTGATGCGATAGGAAAAATCACGGGTGCCTTCAGGTTTTACGGGTGCCTGAATCGTGCGGATCAGCATGATCGCGGCGGTTCCCGTAGCCAGGGAGGAGGCCAAAAACATTCCGGGTGTCATTTCTGTCCAGAGAACGCGTCCCAAAGAAGATAAAAACAATCCATGATACAAACCGGTACCCGCAGCAAAAAAACTACCAAGAATTTGCGCCAACCGGAGTTTCCAGTCTATTTTGTCCGGCTGAAACAGGATCATGGCGGCATAGAGACACGCAAATAGCATGAACCCGGTTTGTATAAAAACCCCGATTGACATGATAGACAGAGGGTTCACATTCCACAGGGTCGTAATAAATTTTTCAGGCCGTCCCAGTTTGGTGACCAACACCAACAATCCCACGCCAACGGTGACTGGCGCAAGGACAGCTCCAGCTCTGACGGTCAACCAGTGTTTTTCACGATCATAGAAACTTGCCAGAACTGAAAGCAGAAACGCGCCAACGCCGACACCACCGAGAAACAGGTCAATTGTGACACGAATGTCCCATGCGGCTATACTTTCCATAGTTACCTCCTTTGGTTGAAAGAAACCCTTCCGGCAATACGGAAGGAACATGGTAAAACGAAGTCCTGAAACATGCTCAGGACTCCGTTTCT
Source organism: SAR324 cluster bacterium (assembly GCA_015232315.1). Classification (NCBI taxonomy): domain Bacteria; class Deltaproteobacteria; species SAR324 cluster bacterium. Next base: position 5,559 of record JADFZZ010000068.1, read on the forward strand.
CAGGAAAGGACAACGCCCACGCATTCGCCCTTCCGTTCACGCAATGATAAATCCCGAATTGTTTTGATTCTATAAAGGGTCTTGAGTTCCTCTCTGTTTTTTTTGGCTTCCTGATGCAGACAACAGGGCTGTTCATCACCGCATTGCTTGAGACCCAGAACACATTCATTCAACGCGGATTCTCCGTCAATGATGACAATCACTTCAAATAAAGTGATGTCCTTGGCTGATTTCAATAATTTTACCCCACCTTTGGGACCACGGTAAGACTCCAACATTCCCTCGGCAGACAACCTTTGCAAAATTTTTGTCAGAAAATAAAACGAAACGCCCAATTGCTCTGACAGGGACTGAATGCTGACAAAATCTTCGTTTGATAGGGTATCCAGGCAAACCATGGCACGTATCGCGTAAGCGCAACTTTTAGATAAAACCATGGTTCCTCAGAAGGAATATATATTCATAAAAGAGTATTTCAGCTTTAGGAGTCTTAAATCTTAAATATGTCTCTGAATTAGAAATATCAATGGTTTTTTTGATGTTCATACAAAAAATATCTTGAGCTATTTCTGTTTAAGCAAAAATATGCAGATATAAATTTTATCCCCTTCAGGAGACACCAATGCCACTAACACAGACTCTTGATCAGCCAGAATCATCACTGGAAACCTTAGCCGTACTGTTCAAGGCCTTTGGTGATCCGGCACGGATTCGCATTCTGAATTTGCTGGCCGCCAAAGGGGAACTTTGCAACTGTCACATTGAGTCTGTAACCGGATATGGGAATTCAAAGATTTCCAGGCACTTCAATTATTTGAGGCAGGCAAATCTCATTCAATCCAGAAGAGATGGACTATGGATTTATTATTCACTCAAACCGGCATCCAATGAGATTCATCGTATTTTACACCAGATATTGGATACCATGCCGGATTTGTATGAAATTCTGAAACTGGATCTGCAAGGTTTGGAAACCCTGCAATCAGGTACCATTTCAGCTCACTGCAACCAATGAAAGGAAATACACCATGATTCGAATTCTTGTTTTATGTACAGGCAACTCCTGCCGTAGCCAGATGGCAGAAGGTTTTCTGAAGTCATTTGACGCAAATCTGGAAGTTCATTCAGCAGGAACACGCCCTGCGGTGGCA
>JADFZZ010000069.1 GCA_015232315.1 SAR324 cluster bacterium
ATTTGATTCGTTTTTCAAGGGACTTTGGATTGGGGATCATCCTACCTCCGAACGCAATTCCTATCTGGTGCTGCCGTTCAATTTTTCTGCGGTACGGGCGGATGTGGAATATGTGGAACAAAGTTTTGAGGATTATGGAACCGGGGCCTTGAACAGTTTTTTAAGGATCTATGAACCGTTTTTCACAGAAAACGCCCTCCAGGAACTCCGTCAGACCTCCGGTTTTTCCTCTCGACTGAGTCAGTTACTCCGCTTTTGTCGGGAATTGAATTTACCGCTGTACATCCTGATTGATGAATACGACAACTTCGCCAACACCATTCTGACAACCGCCGGAGAAAAAGCCTACCATGACATCACGCATGGAGAAGGATTTTTCCGGCATTTTTTCACCGTGCTCAAGGAAGGCACCAGTCATAGTGGTTCCGGATTGAAGCGGTTGTTCATTACCGGGGTTTCTCCGGTCACCATGGATGATGTCACGAGCGGATTCAATATTGGCAAGAACCTCAGCCTGTCACCCGCACTGAATGAAATGGTCGGGTTTACTCGTGAGGAAGTCCTCGAAATGCTGGAGTATTACCGGAAAGAAGGTGTGTTTTTACAGAACATGGAGGAAACGCTGGCTTTGTTTGATGAATGGTACAACGGTTACAAATTTTCCAATGATCAGGAATCCACGATATACAACACCGATATGGTGATATACTACGTGTGTGACTGTATCCAGATTGGCCAGCCTCCCCATTAACTTCTAGACCAGAACATTCGGATCGACTATGGCAAATTGCGGCATCTGCTACTGGTCAGTCGAAAGCTCAACGGCAATTTCGATCAACTCAAACAGATCATCGAAACTGGCCAGACCGTCAGTGTCATCCGTCCGGGTTTCCCACTGGAAAAAATTCAGGTGCCCGAAAATTTTCTCTCGTTGCTGTATTTTTTCGGCTTGCTCACCATTGACCAACCCTGGCGCAATCAATACCAACTCCGGATTCCCAACGAAAGCGTCAAACATCTGATGTATGGCTACCTGCGGGACGCTTATTGGGATGTGGAAACCTTCCGGATTGACATCCACCGACTGGAAATTCTGGTGTCCGACATGGGATGGGCAGGAGAATGGGAGGGGTTTTTCGACACTCTGGCCCAGGCGGTTAAACAACAAACCCGGGTTCGGGATTACATGCAGGGGGAAAAAGTGCTGCAAGGATTTCTGCTGGCTTATCTGCATGTGTGTGATGTGTTCCACGTCACTTCAGAAGCCGAACTCAACAAAGGTTTTGCAGATCTCATGCTGGAACCGTTTGTGATGAAATACCCCGATATGGGTTACGGCTATCTCATCGAACTCAAATATTTCAAACGCGACGAACTCACTGAAACCAAACTGAAAACCACCATCGAGGCGGCGCAGACCCAGTTGCGTCAATATCTGGCGGATGAACGGCTCAAACACTACCTGCCTCACATCCGTTTCATCGGGCTGGTGCTGGTCTATCACGGTTGGGAACTCGTGTATCGCGGGGCGGTGGAAACACTTCAGACATCAAATATGAATGCGATAACACGATTTTGAATCTCCAGCAGAAGTCCATCATTCCCTGGCTCCATGTTCCAGCAACAGTTGCCGCATCTCCGGGAAATAGCCTTTGGCGGCGGGATCTTCCGGCAGATAGGCCAACAGCGGTTTGCCTTCTGCCGAAGCGTTGACATCAGCACCATGAGCCAGCAGGATTCTGGCGATTTCCAGACGACGATCTCTGGTGTGTGAGGGCACATGCCGGAAATAGGGGCCATCGCCGATGATCGCCCAATACAAGGGCGGTGGCTGTCCACGGGATTCATTGGTATCCGCGCCATGCCCGATCAGCCGTTGAACGATCTTCACTTCCCCATAGCGTGACGCCAGCATCAATGGCGACGGATATTCCTCATATTGTCCGGCGTGCCCTCCAGCTTCCAACAGGAGATCCACAACTTTTTCATGCCCATCCTGAATGGCTTCCCGCAAAACAGCGTAAGTCATATCCAATTGGAGCATCCGCTCCCGGTCTTCCGGCGTGTTCAACGCCTGGCTGAATTTATCGATCCGACCGTCATCGGCATCATATAAATAATAAATATCAGACATTTTACGCCATAACGGGTCTTTGAAGGCCACAGCGCCATGGGCTTTGAGCAAATCAACCACTTTTTGGTAATACGCTCTTTCATCGGGATCAAGATGTATCGATTGAGCCATTGGTTCCGCATGATAAAGCAAATTAAATCCATTCCTGATCATGGCGTTGACATCAGCCCCATGTTCTATCAATATTTTGGCGATTTCCAATCGTTTCGTGCGTGTCCTGTGTTCTGAAGAATAATAATCACGGGCACCGTGAGCGGCGATCGCTGAATCAAGTGGCGGTCCATAATGGATACTACACGCGTGAGTGACATCGACTCCATACTCCAACAGAATCGTTACAGATGCCACTTCGCCCTCGGCAGAGGCTATCATGAGCGGGGAATACTCATGACAATCCGGTTCCGGGTGAGGGTTCAAACTTTCCTCCAGTAACAGACGCAAGGCCTCCGGATAATGATATGCGATACTTTGCTGAAGCACTCTTCGGGGCCAGCCATACATCGTATCATGTAGTCTCACTTGAGTTTGTGGGTGTCGGATTAACAATTCCACAATACGAATATCTCGTCGTGACTCCGTAATGGCGATTTCCAGGGCATTTAATGTATCAGCGCCTTTTTCCAGCAAATACCGGACAACCTCAAAATGTCCTTCACGAACAGCGTATGTCAACGGCGTGTTCCCCATCTGAGGCCCAAGACATAACACACCCCGTTGTCGTGCGTTAATATCGGCGATCCAGATCCATTTCTTGATTTCCTCCAGATCCCCGCGACTGGCGGCTTCCAGCAAAGCGGAATTCCACGGGAAACTGTATCCGCAAAAAGCTCCCACAAAAATTCCGTTGGCAATTTCGTCCGGCCCCACCAGCCAGATCAGCGACACTATCAGGACAACACTCACCATCAAAATCTTGAATTTGCGTTTCATGGCCTACTCCATCCGGATGTTGTCAATCAACGCTGTGGCGTACATCTGCCGGTACAAAGTCGGTGGTTCCCTCTCATAGAGATACAGCGTCAGCAAGATCTTTTGTCCCCTGAATTTTTCCAGCGGGATCTCAGCGGTGTTCCAGCCTTTCTGCCACCAGTCAAAACAGGTGTTGTGGGCAGGGTCCGCCAACGTGTAATCAGAGGTGGGCGGTATATCGGGATAGTTGACCAGGCACAGAGCTTCCGGCAGGCTCCACTCATACTTGATTCCGGATTCGCTAGAAATAATGCCGACTCTCAATGTGTTGACCGCGGGCGCGTTGCTGTTGATGTCAGGGTTGCTGGTTCCACGACGGTGAAAGGTTTTGAACAGAAGATTCAACTCCAGTTTCAGTGTGGAAATGTCTTCCGGCACATATAAAGTTTTCTGGATGACATCGCTGATATTGCGGTAAGGGGTCATTTCCAGCGCGGTCATGTATTGCCCAGAAAGCGCAGGAATGGTCTGATATTCCTGAATCACCCGCGACGCGGGATTGGCGGGTTCCGTATCTGTTTGCCATTGATCCAGGTTGCCTGACTCAAAATCATCCCGAAAGGCTGGCCCCGCCACAAAAACATTCAGTTTCGCTTTCACGGGAGCGGACATGTACGGATGCTTGAACGTGAACTCAAACGGATATTCATGGTTGCTCGCATCTGGCGGAACTTCCCAAGTTAATACACCCTCTTTAAATATAGCATGGGGGAAAATACCGGCAGTGATGGCTTCAGCGTTGTTGGTTATGAGGGTGTTCCTGTCAAACCAGGGCTCCTGCTCCAGAGCCTGACGTTGGGTCATATGGGTCATGGACGAAACCAACCAATAGGGCATATTACTGTCCACCAGGTATTCTTCAAAACGTCCATGATCTCCAACCCATGCCACCGGAAATACATTGATTTCCAATTTTTTATCTGGTTTTACTATAATGTCTTCAACTGGTTCCGTGAACTCATGGAACATGGTGAAGGGGAGGATGGTGTCGTTGCTGTTGGTTACCATTTTTCCGGTAGTGGCGTGATACAGGTAGTCGACCAACCGGATGCAACTGAACGATGAGCTATCAGTGATATCGCTCATATTCAGCAGTGCTTCCATTCTGACTGCCTTATAATCAGGAGATTGAGCGACGATCTGTTCACTGTTCATGACAATCTGACGCCTCTGTTCAGTGTCTTGTCAAGTCCTAAAAAAAGTTTACAGTTTTTGAATAGTCCTGGGACTATTTTACATAAAATTCGATTAGTCCTGAAATGGCTTTACGAAGTATTAATCCTGAAATGAGTTCATATCGTTATTGTCATAATTTTCTAACGTAGATTGTTGAACGATGACTCTTTTTTTCCATAGTTTCTCAGTTTCTATATTCTCCTGATGAACAACTTGAGGCGTCAGGTATCCAATACTCATATGTGGCCGTTCTTCATTATAAAGCCGGACGGATAAATCCAGTATTTTTGAAGCCATTTTGATTGAGTCCACTTGTTGATCTTCCAGGTATTCTTGTTTTAGAATACCATTGACACGTTCCGCGATCGCGTTTTCATAAGGATCTCCATTTTCCGTCATACTAATTTGAATTCCGTGTTGATCCAGAAGTTGTACGTAAATCGAAGAACAATATTGAACTCCACGATCCGAATGATGGATTAACGAGGAAAGATCCCCCATATTCCTCGATAGCGCCATCTTCAATGCCTCCAGCGTTTCCAGTGCTTCCAGGGTCTCCGCGACATGATATCCCACAATTTTACGCGACCAGGCATCCGTGATGAAACTCACATAGACAAATCCCGACTGTATTTTCCAATAGGTTAAATCACTCACCCAAAGTTGATTGCTTCCCGATGGAATAAAATCCTTAATTAAATTAGGGTACTTTCGTAACCAATGGGAGGATTGAGTCGTGGATATCCTTCGTTTTCTTCTTTTAACCAACAGTTGGTTCGACGCCAATAAATCAAATAACGCGTCACGTCCCATCTTGATTTGGTGCTCCTGAAAAAAGGGTTGGAGCTTTTCGTAAAGCTTTCTCCCTCCCATATGACGATGAAATTTTCCGAGCTGTGCAGGTGATTTGAATATGTTGTAGAACAGGAATACACTGGATTTTGCGTTATTTTCCCCCAAAAAGAACCTTTTGATGCGAGAATCCTATGTCCAATTATGAAATCAAGATCCAGATAGGTATCCAAAAAACAGAGCATGCCCCAACGAACGGAGTGGAAACCCTTGTGGAAAAAGGTTTTAGGATCGTCATTTCGCAGGAATCCGCCCAAAGCATCGATGAGAGTGAGAAAGCGTTGCTCTCAGTGAATTATCCAGCCCTGCGGCAAGCGTTGTCAGCTCATCTCAGTGAAATGAGCCGAGAAGACGCAGAGAGATACAGAACAGGACATCTAAAAAAAACAGCATTTATCCCGTAGATGGCGAAATCGGACGCTTCCACTTTGAGACGTGGAGCCGAGTGAATGCCTATGGGGAGGAACTTTATAAGGGGAAGGAATTGTTTGAGCCTCTGCAGGGAGAGGAAAAATACCGAACACTGGGTTTCAGGGAATTGGCACTGATCTATGGAAGCTGTGAGGATTCCTATCGCAAAACAGCGGCCTTGATCAATCGGGTCCGTTATCAACTCCAAGAGGGAACTCCGGAGCGAACGCTGCGGGATAATACGCAAAAGGAGGGACGACAAATTCAGGCGTATCTGAAGGAAAAAACCGATACGATTTTAGCGCAATCGGGTTTTAGCGCTCCAGGTCTTCCGTTAGCAGAGCAAGCGATGGAGCGGATTATTCCAGTTCGGGAAGTAGCTCCAGAGTTGCTGATGGAACTGATAGAAGATTGCGCCGTGGAAGACTCTCTGAAATCCGAAATTCTGAAGAATCCAGTACCTTATGAAGACCCTGAACAAGCGGTTCATATCTCTCTCGATGACGTTGGAGCTAAAAAACAAAAAGAAGTTCGTCTGAAAGAACCTCTGGAATCTTCTCCTGTTGTCAAAAAGCGGGAGTATGTTCAAAATACCGTGGTTCATGTCCACAAGAAGAAGACTCGCTATCTGCTCAATGGAGACAGCCTCTTCAACGTGTTGAGAATGCTGCTTGCTTTTCTGTTGAATAATCAATTGGGAGGGTGTCCCTGGGTCTTCTTTGTGGATGGGCATTCCTTGTATTCTTCGCTTAGAATCTTCTTTTCCTGGCGTTCCCAACTCACCGTGATTCTGGATTGGTTTCACCTGGAGAAAAAGTGCAAGGAGCTTTTGAGTATGGCTTGTAAAGGCAGTCTGATTCGCAACTCGATCCTGGATAAACTCTTGCCTCTCCTCTGGCATGGCTTAGTGGAACAGGCGGTTGAGTCTTTGAGGCTGCTTCCAGAAAGTCAGATCAAAAACCAGGAAGAACTCCTTCATTTGATTCGGTATCTGGAAAAAAATCGTCCCATGATTCCTGCCTATTGTGCTGTTTGCTGTCGCCAAATATGGTTTGAGCGCACTGACCGTGGTGTTGACCACAACAATCAGTTGTGTGCTGTTTGAACAGATGTTCTGGAGACTTATTTCCAAAGACAAGGATGAAC
>JADFZZ010000070.1 GCA_015232315.1 SAR324 cluster bacterium
GATCTTGATTTCATAATTGGACATAGGATTCTCGCATCAAAAGGTTCTTTTTGGGGGAAAATAACGCAAAATCCAGTGTATTCCTGTTCTACAACATATTCAAATCACCTGCACAGCTCGAAATTTTCCGAATATTATTGTTGCTTAAAAGCTGCGGGTTTGATATGCCATCAAAATGATGTACTTGAATATTAGTGGATCCAAATGATTTGTTTTTGGACCTTCATCACTTGATGTGGAAATTCAAATATCGCAAGGAAACCATATGAAAAACTTTTTTAAAAAAATAAAAATCCGAGAGCTGGAAAATACCAAAAATCAGCGGGTACCCCTGAGTGAATCAACACCCAATAAAATTGAACAAATAGAGCTGCGTCTTCAACGCATCGAACAGGAAGGAACACAGAAAAAAAGGTTTCATTTGCCTTCTACCATTATTGGTATAGTCCTCAGTTCCATGACTTTGGCAATCCTGAGTTATGCCGATACGCCATCTAGCATCAGTCGTACCGATTTTTCATCTGGTACCGTCATTAGTTCTTCTACTGTTAACGCCCACTTCAATAGCGTTTATAGTGCGGTCAATCAACTTCTGAGCAAGATTCAAGTGGTAGGAAGCAACATCAATATCACTGGAAGTACCTCTATTACTGGTGATGTACAGATTGCGGGAAAAATAAATGCTACTGAGTTGGCTCTGCCAGTAGGAATGATTGTTCCTTCTGCGGTAAGTGATTATATCACAACACCACCTGCAGGTTGGCTGTATTGTAATGGACAGGCTGTCAGCCGAACGATTTATGCCACCCTATTTTCAGCTATTGGAACGACGTATGGTTCCGGTGATAGCATCACCACTTTTAATTTGCCGGACTATCGAGGTTACTTTTTAAGGGGTTCAGACGATTCAAGAGGAATTGATTCTGGAAGAACCCTGGGCAGCACACAAGCCGATGAACTCAAGAGTACAACGGTCAATTACAGCCATTCCCATAACATAACCTCAACACCTCATACTGAATTTACTTACATGGCAACCAATGTTGGTTCCCATGTTGGAGGCAATCTTGTAAACATAACCGCAGATTTTGGGTATTCTTCAGGAGGAGGAGGATATACTGATAACTTATTGCTTACCACTACTGATAACATGTCGGTTAACATCGGAAGCGGGACTGATACCCGTCCTAAAAATATGTCCGTTATCTACCTGATTAAATACTAGATGCTGTTGATATTTCAGTTGGTTTATAGAAATTCACCATTGAATTGATTCCTGAAGAATAAAAAATTTGGAACATACTAAATGGACTGCCCTTTGAACTGGCTCATGTAGAGGTGATGATAAAATCCCTGTTGGTCGAGCAAACTCTGGTGAGTGCCCTGCTCAATGATTTCACCGTGATTGATCACGAGAACCTGCGTGGCATCACGGATTGTGCTCAGGCGGTGGGCGATCACAAAACTGGTTCGGCCTTCCATCAGTCTCAGCAGAGATTTTTGGATACGGGCTTCGGTGCGGGTGTCAACACTGCTGGTCGCTTCATCCAAAATCAGAATTCCCGGATTTGCCAGAATCGCACGGGCAATGGCCAGAAGCTGACGTTGCCCCTGACTGAGGTTGCTGGCACGTTCTGAAAGTTGGGTCGCATAGCCTTCTGGAAGTTGACGAATGAAGTGGTCCGCGTCTGCCATTCTGGCGGCTTCGATGCATTCTTCATCGGACGCGTCAAGCCTGCCGAAGCGAATGTTTTCCATCACAGTGTCGGAAAACAGATAGGTGTCCTGCAACACCACCCCCAATTGCCGTCGTACATCATTTTTGTGAATTTCCCTGATATTTTTGCCATCAATCAGAATCTGTCCCTGCTGGATCTCATAAAAACGATTCAGCAGATTGATCAATGTAGTTTTTCCTGCGCCAGTGGGACCAACCAGCGCAATGATATCGCCCGGATTGGCTTTGAGGCTCATGTTTTTAATGACGGCTGTTTCCGGTTGATAGGAAAAATGAACCTGTTCAAACTGAACTTCCCCGCGCATGGTTTCGAGTGGAATGGTGTCCTGTTCATCAAATTCAGAGGGCGTGTCCATGATTTCAAAAATTCTCTCGGCTCCGGCCAGTGCCGCCTGAATGGCATTGTACATATTGGCCAGTTGGCGCAACGGATTGATGAAATTCTGTCCATAAATGATGAATGTGGAAATAATCCCGATGGTGACCAGTCCTCGCAGTGCCAGCCACCCGCCAAGTCCGGAAAGTACAATGACAAACAGGTTGCCCAGAACTCCGGTGAGGGGCATCAGCAACAGAGCATAGCTGTTGGCATAGACTCCCGCTCGAAACACTTCCTGATTGTGTTGGCGGAACTGTTCAATCACATGGTCATTGCGCTGGAAGGCCTTGACGACTTTCTGACCGCTGAGGGCTTCTTCCATCACAGCATTGAGTCCACCGAGTTCTTTTTGCAGATCACGAAATCCCCGGCGGGTATAACGGGCGACAAATCCGGTGAACCAGAACATGAGCGGAACCACCAGAACCGAAGCCAACGCCAGCCAGAAATCCAGCACAAACATGGCCGTCAGGATTCCCGCCAGGGAGAGCACACTGGCCAGCAGGGCGATAATATTCAGGGAAATCGCCTGATTGATGGCATCGACATCATTGGTCAAGCGGCTCATCAATTCTCCGGTTGGATGGTGATCGAAAAACTGAACGGGCAGAGTCTGTAAATGTTGGAACATATCCGTGCGCAATTGTTTGAGCGCACGCTGGGAAACCGGGGCCATCAGATATCCGGACATGGCATGAAGCAAATTATACAGCACATACACCACCAGCATGATCAGGGATATGTTGACCAGTCCTTCAGCATCATGCGTGGCAATAAATTGGTCAATAGCAACTCCGATCAGGTAGGGGCCGATGAGTCCCAGCAACGTGTAGGTCACCACACTGCCAAAGACCATCAACAGACGCCCACGGAAAGGAGAAAAGTAGGCGGTCAGTCGTTTCAGAGCATGTCGGGGATTTTGGGCTTTTTCGATTTTTCCCACCATATGCGGGATGCGCCGCATGGTTGCCCGGACATTGCCCGTTTGAAAACTGGAGGATTGAGTCATGGCAGATTCCTTTCCAGAGCCAGGCCTGAAAGTTCACTGCTTGAAACACCATTTCCCAGTTGGGATTCATAGATTTCCTGATAAATCGGGCTGGACTGTAGCAATTGCTGATGCGTTCCCTGTGCGGCGATGGCGCCTTTTTCAAGCACCACAATCCTGTCGGCGTTCAGCACGGTGCTGATCCGCTGTGCCACAAGCAGAAGCGTTGGCGGGTTGGTTTGCGATTCCAGAGCGTCATGGATCCATGTTTCCGTTTTCACATCCACTGCGCTGGTGCTGTCATCCAGAATCATGATTTGGGGACGCATGAGAAGCGCCCGCGCAATGGCGATTCGTTGTTTTTGCCCACCAGACAAATTCACACCACGTTCTTCAATGTGGGTGTCATAGCCACGATGGAGATTTTGGATGAATTCATGGGCCTGAGCCGCCTGAGCCGCGGCAAGCACTTCATCCTCGCCGGCCTCCGGTCTGCCATAACGAATATTATCCCTGATACTGCCTGAAAACAGAATGGTTTCCTGCGGGACCATCGCAATGTGTGCCATCAACGATTCCTGCCTGATTGTCCGGATGTCCTGTCCATCAATCAGGACTTGCCCGCTGGTCACATCATAAAACCGGGGAATGAGATTGATCAGTGTGGATTTTCCAGCCCCGGTCGCGCCGAGAATGGCCAGAGTCTGCCCGGGTTCCATCACCAGATTGATGTTTCGCAGAACGGGTTTTTCGCTGTAGCCCTTGTAATGAAAAGAGACATCCCTCAATTCAATGTGACCCTGAAAATTTTCTGGAAAAAACCGGGCGTCCGCGGCCTCACGGATGTCTGTTTCAGTGTCCAGCAATAGCTGTATCCGACTGGCGGAAACCAGTCCGCTGGCCCAGATATTGGACAGCATGCCCATGAGAATCAGCGGCGTCATGGTGGTGAGAAGATAGTTGGTGACAGCGACAATCTGCCCGACAGTCAGATCGCCACGGATGGCATCCAGACCACCAGACCAGATCACAATCACCATCCCGATGTTGACACAAATCGTCAGTGCCGGAGTCATGGTGGACATGAAACCCATCACTTTGATCGATGGTCCGGTAAAGCCTTCATTGGCGGTTTCAAACCGTTGCCCTTCATGATCCGCCCGGACAAAGGCCTTGATCAGTCGAACGCCCGATACATTTTCCTGAAGAACGGTGTTGAGTTTATCCAGTTTGTGCTGGACCAACCGGAACAGCGGCTCCATTTTGAGGACAAAAAAGACAATAATTCCCATCGTGATCAACAACAACGGCAACAAAGTGAGTGCCAACCGCGGGCTGGTGTGGATCATCAGAAGCAGACTGCCGATCATCAGCAACGGTGCTCTTGTGCCGATGCGGAGTGAAAGCTGGGCCAACCGCTGAATGGCTGTGGTATCGCTTGTGAGACGCACCATCAGGGTGCCTGTTTGCATCTGTTCCAGATTTCTGAAGGAAAATGATTGTATTTTCAAAAAAATCGCTTCCCGCAGATCACGAGCAAGACTTTCTCCAACTTTTACCGACAGAATATTGTTGCCAATCGCGATCACTGCGCTCAAGGCGGATATTCCAAGCATCAGCAGTCCGGTATGGATTACGATTTGCTGGTTTTGTTGTCTGATGCCCTCATCAATGATCCGTTGGATCAACCGGGGAATGGAAAGATCAAGCATCACCAGCAGAATCAGCAGAATCAACGCCATGGTGGATTGCTTCCAGTAAGGCCGGATAAACGAACCCAGTTTGATAATATCGGACATTGTTACGGTATTTGTTGGAAGTGTATCGTTTTTCCAGGCAACGTTGTTTTCCGTACTGTCAGACCTGGAACTTGATTGCGGAACACATTATGTCCATTGATCAAAGAGAACAAGGAAGATTTACCGGATCTCAGCCCTTCAGATCCAGAAGAATAACCAGGGGTTAATAAGTTTTGCCTGAAGCCTGAAAAATTGGGAGCCATCAATACCTGTATTGACATAATTCTCTCCTTCTGAAAGATTTCCATTATAGAAATATAAAACTCAAATTCCAAACGTTTCAAGAGACTGGACAAGAACCATGAATGAGCAACCCTCCACTACCCTGAAAATTTTGCTGGCAGAAGACAGTCTGACTCAGGCTGTACACATGCAACGAATGTTAAAAACACAGGGGTGGGAAATCACTGTTGTACGCAATGGCAAAGAAGGTCTGGAAAAAATGCGGACTTTTTTACCGGATGTGATTCTTTCTGACCTGAATATGCCTGAAATGGATGGGTTTGAATTTTGCCGGATTGTCAAGGAAGGCAAATTCCGGACAATTCCGTTTATTATTCTGAGTGTGCATGGTGAACTGGAAAATCAGGTCAAGGGACTGGATATCGGGGCCGATGATTATCTGACCAAACCACCCCATGAACTGGAACTGTTTGCCCGCATCCGGTCTGCCATCCGCATCAAATCCTATCAGGATCAACTGGAGCAGCATCTGCAAAGGATGCTTGAGGAACTGGAGCAGGCACGACTGACACAAAAAGCCATTCTTCCTCAAACCTTGCCGAGCTGGCCTCAACTCAAACTCGCTGTCAAATATGTTCCGGCGGCGCAGATCGGCGGCGATTTGTATGATGTGATGGAATTGCCCCAAAACAAGCTCGGATTGTTTCTGGGCGATGTGACCGGACATGGAATATCCGCCGCACTGATTTCGGCAATGGTGTCCAGTATGCTGAAATCCTACGCGCTCTCGATCACGTCCCCTGAAATATTGCTGTGGCAAATGAATAACTTTCTGGTTGGCAAACTTGAGAGTGGGAAATTTATCACGGCCTGGTACGGCATCTATGACATTGCGGAAAAAAAGCTCTCAGTGGCTTGCGCGGGACATCCTTTTGGCTATTTGCTTCGTCATCGGACCGCTGAAGTCATCCCTCTGGACGTTCTGCCATTTCCACCTCTCGGCATACTTCCCGCCGAGCTTTTTATTCAGGGACTGGTCCGAACGGATTCACTGGAAACCGGAGATAAAGTGTTTATCTACACCGATGGCGTGACTGAAGCACACAAGGCCTCCGGGGAAATGTTCGAGGTGACTGGTCTTGAGTCTTTTCTCAGTGCAAACAGTAACATGCCACTGGAGCAGTTACTGGAGCAACTTTATCGAACGGTTCAGGAATATGCGGGCCGTGATATTCTGGATGACGACATCACCATGCTGGCATTTGAAGTGTTATGAACTCAAGAGTTGTAAGTTTTCAGTTATCAGCCTTCAGCTTTTAGTAAGTCATTGAAATTAACAGTTTCCTGAATATCCTCGGGTTTTCTAAAAAAATTTCTTTGACAATTTAAAGCACTGGCACGGTTTATGCGCTAGGCGGCTTTTTCCAAAGAGAGCTCATCAACTGGTTCTAAATTGACCAATTCAGAGGAACATTTTC
>JADFZZ010000071.1 GCA_015232315.1 SAR324 cluster bacterium
ATCTCTGGAAACTCGGCAGAATGGTGCAGGCAATGGCCTGGAAAGGCGAATGGGAACCGTTCTTTGATTTTCTGGCGCAGGCGGTTGAAACGCAAACCAGCATCCGGGATTACATGAAAGGGGAGAAAGTGATTCAGGGATTTCTGCTGGCCTATCTGCATCTGAACGATTTTCTGCTCAGTTTCAGCGAACGTGAATTGGGCAAAGGCTATGTGGATCTGTTTCTGGAACCCTTCCTGATCAAATATCCCGAGATGTCCTTCGGGTATCTCATCGAACTCAAATACATCAAACGTGACGAATTCTCTGACACCAGACTCCGGAATGAAATTGAACAGGCCGAACAGCAGTTAAGGCAATATCTGGCGGAGGATCGCCTGAAACAGTATCCGCCCCATGTGAAATTCACCGGCATCATCCTGGTCTATCACGGTTGGGAACTGGTTTATCGGGGGGCGGTTACGAGCAGTCAATAGCAAGAACCATTGGGTCGGGGGACTCAAGAGCAATGTCATCAATAAATCCCCCATGCCGCTTTGTAAAGGGGGATTTCACAGAGAATATCGCATCAAGTTAACGACATTGCGCCTCATCCCACATACCGGAATGCGATTGCTGAAATGTCATCATCGGGTGGGTTCCCTTCGGCAAACTCAT
The DNA here is from genome assembly GCA_015232315.1 of SAR324 cluster bacterium. Lineage (NCBI taxonomy): Bacteria > Deltaproteobacteria > SAR324 cluster bacterium. The sequence continues at coordinate 658 of JADFZZ010000071.1, forward strand.
CCACCTGTCGCAACAGTATTTCCAGCAAGGCCTCCACATCCCTGTCCCGGTTTTCCTGTAAAAACCGGATCAACCGCTTCTCACCAAACAAATTTCCTTTTGGATTTACACGTTCGGTAATGCCATCGGTGTAAAGGAAACCAAGGTCTCCGGCCTGAAGCGTATAAGTCGATTCCCGACAATGGAACAGGGGCGTCTGAAACAGCCCAAGCATCATGCTTTGGGACGAGAGCAAAACAGGATTCTCACCGTTGGCAGGCAATATCAGGACAGCGGGATGTCCCGCATTGGTCAGGGTCAGCAGACCTTCTTTGCTGATTTGCAGAAGCACCGCCGACATGAATCGATCATCGGGCAAATGCTCTTGCAGGTGATCATTGAGGTAATTCATAACCACCGCAGGGGTTGCATCGTTTTTTTGACTGAGCAGAAGATCCGCCATGATTGTGGACAGGGCGGCGGCGACGCCATGTCCGGTGCTGTCTCCCAGAAACAGGTTGAATCTTTCTGAAGCATCCTCATAGAGTTTATAAATATCTCCGGAAACATGGGAATGCGGAAGATAACGCACCGCGATATTCAGAAACCCGGGCGTTCGGTAGCCTGTGAACAATTGGGATTGCACGGCCGCTGCTGTGATTAAATCCGCCGTCATCTCTCTGTTTCTTTCGGCAAGTTCCTCGGTCTTCTGCTGCAACTGAAGGGTGCGTTCCCTGACTTTTTCTTCCAGATTGGCATAGAGTTGGGCATTTTCGATGGAAATCGCCACCTGCGAACTCAACATTTTCAGCATTTCCAGGCGATCTTCTGTAAACGCTCCCGGAGTCAGGTTATTTTCCAGATACAGGATCGCTTTGAATTGTCCTTGATGCAGGATGGGTTCGCACAAAACCGATTTCAGAGAATGCCGTGTCACATAGGGATCGCTCATGAAACGTTTGTCGTTGAAGGCATGGTCCAATACCAGATTCTGCCCGGTACGGAGAACATATTGAACCATGGATTGGGGCAGTTGTGACTGCGATGCTTCGGAATCCAGCGGACTCCCCTGAAAGACTTCAACGGTAGAGGAAACCGTTTCCGCGACAGCCTGAATCCGCCATTGTGGATTTTTCAACAGCAGAACACCTTTTTGGGCGCCCGCGTTTTCCACCATGATCCGCATGATTTTTTCCAGCAGATTTTCCAGTAAAATTTCTTCCGAGAGGGTTTGCGAGGATTTCAGCAGGGTGTGGATGTCCAGAATCTCTGAATGACTTTGGGTACTGGCATTCCTTATGGTGAAATCTGTCCTGGCGGAGAGGAGGGCGGGGGGTGAAAAATCACTTTTGGAGACCTCTCTGAGTTCAACGAGGTTGCCGTAATCACGGATCATGCGTTGAACAATCGCATTGGCCCCCCATTGCCGGTACAGATAGATTGCTTCGTTGAGATAAACTCCGGCAATTCTGGTTTTTCCACGCTTCCAGTAAAATTGGCCTGCCAGCTCATTGGCCATCGCCTCGTCATTGAGAAACTCATTGGCATGGGCGTGGAAAATGGCGTGATCATACGCTTCCTGCGCTTCAAGGATATTCCCAAGAACTCTGGCTTTTTCCGCTTCCACCAGATACCGGCGATGCAGATTATTCATGGGGGCGTGATCGGCGCTGAACTTGACCTTGTTCAACCAGGTTTCCACCTCTTCCATGATTTTGCCTTGTTGAGCGGGTTCCGCCTGGTCATGGAGCGCCAGCGCGATCAGGCAACGATAGAACCAGAACAGGGAATCCGCAAGGAACGAACAAACGACCGCATCCAGATATGGTTCCGCCAACAGAATTTGTGTTTCGGCTTCCCGGTATTGTTGTCCCCAGTAAGCCAGTAAACTGTTGATAAAATAAAATTGCAGCAGGTCATAACGGTCCTGGGTCTCTTCCAGCGCAGGTAAAAATTCAGTTTCATGACAGGCGATGTCTTGAAGACGCCAGGGGTTTTCCGTATTTCCAAGCAAATTCAAGGTGACCTGAAGCCAGGGTTCTGTATAACCCAGCGATACGGTCTGGGATATTTTTCGCATGATTTGGATGTGGTAACTCATTGTTTCTTTGAGTTGGGATAAATTTATTCCAAGAAACAGGGAATGAGTACAGATAAAATAGCTCGACAGGGCGGCATATTCAAAATTACTGACTTCCATCGCGACAGAATGCTCTTCATGCAACCCCGGAAGCGAGTCTCGCAGATGATCCTTGTGATGTCGGATGTATGCGTAAATACCATGAAGACTCAGGGGTTTGACTGTTTTGTCCTCGATACGTTCCAGCGCCTGTTCCGCTAGTATCGACAGGCGATATCCCAAATCAATCTCTCCCAGTACAGTGATCACCAACACACCGAAAGCCCCATACACGAAAGAGGACAAATGGTGGTTACCCGCATCAAGCGTGACCTCCAGGCATTCCAGAACCAGCAAGGGAAACAGGACGGGAAATGTCTGATACGCGGGAGCAACCATACTGCCCATGATTTGTATGGCCGCCAATTTATGCGCATCCTTCATAGCGGGCAGGTCCGCCAGATCCTCGATCCTGATATCAGCCAGTTTTGTGAGGACCGCCCCCATTTTCCGCTGAATATCCGGCATTCCCGGATTTTCAGGAAACGATACCCCTAATTCCACTAAGACCCCCAGCAACATCCGAAGGGCATCGAGTTGACGACTTTCCGTCATGTACCTGTCGCTTTTCAGTAGATAGACTGCCAGTTTATCCAGAATGGTTTGTCCGCGCTTCAGAACTTCATCCAACGCCACGTCCATCTCCGTATAATTTCCGGTATAAAACGCCGCTTCCGTGATTCCCGTATAAATATCCAGGGTTTCCTGATAAGCCACCTCCCAGGAGTCTTTTTCCAACAACGACTGTGCGGATTTCAGACAGTGAAACTGGGTTTCATAGGATAAGGAACGTTTGGCTTTTTGAGCGGCTCTCAGATTCAGCCCGCGGATTTGAGCCTTATCTGCTGAAGTTTGGATCAACGGCAGGGACTGATTCAGATGACTCACCATTTCAAACAGTCGATCTTCCTGTTCCTCCTGACTCCAATGCTGTCGCATCAACTGTCCGATCGTGAAATGGAGTTCCACCCTCTCATTTGCCGGGAGGAGCGAAGCCGCCGATTGCTGAATCCGGTCATGAGCGAAACTGAAGAAAACACTCCGGGATTCGGTATCCGAGATCGTTTTCCAGGAATCATCCACAGGAATTATCCATTCTTTTTGCAGGGATTCCCAGAGGACACCCAGGGTCTCTTTCATATTTTTCCGATGAAGCAGAGACAGAAGCCTTAAATCGAAGGTACGGCCCAAAACCGAAGCGGATTTCAAAATAGCCTGAGTGGAGGGTTCCGCCCTGTTGAGCTGGTTCACCATCAAATCCACCACATTTTCTGAAATTCCGGACGTCAGGATTCTGGAGAGTTCCCATTCCCAGTTTAACGTAGACGGAACAAACTCAATCAACCCCTCCTGATGCAGGGAGTTCAGCAGTTGTTTGAGGAAAAAAGGATTGCCTCCTGTCTTTTTGAGAAGCAATTGAGCCAGAGGGAGCGTGTCTGATTGCGCTCGATGGAACATTTCAGTCAGCATCAGATGGATGTGTTCTTCGTCCAAAGGTTCCAGCAGGACGGAATGCATGGAAACCTGTTTCTCCCGCATCTCCTGGAGGGTCCGGAGGAGAGGATGCGCCTGATCCACTTCATTGCTGCGCCAGGATAGAATCATCAGCAGAAACCGGCTGTCGGAATCGGTCATCAAGAGTTCTATGAGTTTCAGGGAGGAGAGATCCGCCCATTGCAGATCGTCCAGAAACAGCGCCAACGGATGGTCGGCTGTGGCGAAGACACTCACAAAATTACGGAAACACCCATTGAAACGGTTCCGGGCTTCTCTGGAAGGAAGCGGGATCACCGGATTTTGTTTGCCAATGATCAGCTCCAGTTCGGGAAGCACTTCCACGATCAACTGTCCATTCTCGCCCACCTCACGCAGAATTTTTTCCTTCCAGTCCTGAATCCGGGTTTCCGTTTCAGTCAGAATCTGCTGGAGGAGCTGCTGAAAAGCCTGAATAAAGACAGAGTAAGGGACATCACGTTGATATTGATCGAATTTCCCTGAAATGTAATTGCCCCGTTTTGCGACAATCGGCTTATGCACTTCATGAATCAGCGAGGTTTTTCCGATTCCCGAATAGCCGCTCACCAGCATCAGTTCTGATTTTCCGGTCTGAATCCTTTCAAAACTGGCAAGCAATGTTTCGATTTCCCGCTCTCGTCCATAGAGTTTTTCAGGAATCCGAAACTGGTCAAAACGGTCGGTTTGTCCCAAAGAGAAGGTGGGGATGTGTTGAGATGCTTTCCATTGAGTGAGGCAAACCTCAAGATCATGTTTCAGGGAAAGTGCGCTCTGATACCGGAATTCCGCGGTTTTTTCCATCAAGCGGGCAATGATGTTTTGCAGCATTTCGGGAATCCGGGGTTCCGGGGGAAAGGATAATTCCCTGGCGATATGACAATGGACCAGTTCCAACGGATCAGAACCGGCAAAAGGCGGAGTTCCCGTCAGCATGAAATAAAAGGTGGCGCCCAGAGAGTAAAGATCACTGCGATAATCAATCGAACGGTTCATCCTGCCTGTTTGCTCCGGAGAAATATAGTCCAGGGTTCCTTCCAGCACATTGGGATTCACCACCCACGGAGTCTCACGGCTCAACAGCGTGGAAATGCCGAAATCAATCAGTTTGATCGTCCGGGTTCGTGGATTCAAGAGAATATTGGCAGGATGGATGTCTTTGTGAATCACATTTTGCTGATGAACCGCTGAAAGGCATTCCGCTATCTGGATGGCCAGTTCCAGAAAATCCGCGATATCAAGTTTGTTGGCGGTAAGCCACTGGTTCAGGGATTGGCATCCATCATCTTCCATGATCAAAACCCAGGTATGCCTCCATTTTTCCAGCCCAAACACTTGAATGATTCCCGCATGCTGAAACGATCTGGTGATTTCATATTCCCGTTGGAATCCCGCTATTTTCTGAGGAGAAGGGTATTCCTCCCTGAGTTGTTTCAAAACAGCGGGTTGGCGTGTCCTAGAATGGCTCGCCCGATAAATGAGAGAGTTGGCACTTTTATAAAGTTGTTCAGTGATTTCATAATCTAAAATGGATTGCATAACACCTTGCCGGGAGAAGGGTTCCATGGAAACGGGAATCTAAAATAACCAATGAGTTCGTTCCGTCCTTTGGTTTCCATATATTCCGGGGTTTTAGATGTCAAGAAAAGTTCTGTCCAGGAATTCAGTGATCATAGTGACCTCAAGGCCAACTATGGCTCTCATCTCGAAAACTCTGGTACAGTGAGGCGGAAGTAATGTTATGCTTAATCATTTTCACGCTCCGTATAGAAACCTCACTTGCGCTGTTCGGGGGTTAAGGTTACAAGAGGTGTATTGAACCATCATCATTCTGATCAGGAGGTTTCATGCTCAAACCCGGTGTTCGCAATATCGCTTATGGTGCGTCTGACTTTGAAGATATCCGCCAAAAAAATGACTATTACGTTGACAAAACCCGATTCATTCCCGTTCTTGAACAAAATCGCTACCTGTTTTTCATCCGTCCCCGCCGGTTTGGCAAGTCGTTGTGGGCCTCGATTCTGG
>JADFZZ010000072.1 GCA_015232315.1 SAR324 cluster bacterium
TCCCCAACCCCGAAATTTTAGAGGAGATCATCATGCCCACATTAGCACAGCAATGGATTGACGAAGGTAAAGCGGAAGGTAAGATTGAAGGTAAAGCGGAAGGTAAGATTGAAGGTAAGATTGAAGGTCTGCTTTCAGTGACCCGAAAATTACTGAAAGTCAAATTCCGTGAAATCTCGAGTGAATACATTTCCCGTCTGGAAAGCATGACCATTCCACAACTGGAATCCCTGGCGGAAAAAATTCTGACCGCCAAAACCCTGGACGAATTGTTTGACATTTGATGAATAGCAATGATTTCAGCAGGAGACAAATAACATGGCAGGATTGAGTCAGGAAAATCCTTTGAAAGAGGTGTTTAATGAAAGGGTCGTTCATCAACTGGCGAATGCGATTCACAAACAGGATCCGTCTTTCAAGGTTGATGAATTTTGTGCTGAAACCGTCGGTTCTTTTGCCAAATCAGGTTTTTTGGAACGTGCAAAACACATTAAGGAAATGCTACGTAAATACCTTCCTGACCATTTTCCACAAGCTGTTGATATTCTGATAAAATCGTTAGGTCCCGAATTGCAGGAACCCGGGATCACCGTCTGGGATTCTTTTATTGTTATGGCCGAGTGCGCATTTGTCGCTGACTATGGCAAAGGGCATTACGATGTTTCCATGCAGGCGTTGTATGAAATGACGAAACGTTTTTCGGCAGAAGGCGATTTGAGAACTTTTTTAGAAGTGGACTACGAAAAAACAATGAGTATTCTGCATGAGTGGTGCGCTGATTCAAGTCCACATGTTCGTAGACTGGTGTCAGAAGGAACCCGTCCCCGTTTGCCTCTCGCTGGCAGAATAACACGATTTCAGAAAAACCCGGTCCCCGTTCTGGAACTACTGGAAAAATTAAAAGACGACTCTGAACTTTATGTGCGGCGTTCAGTCGCCAACAACATCAATGACATTGCCAAAGACAATCCGGACATTGCCATTGAAACCTTACGGAAATGGCAGAAATCCGGGAGTAAGAATGTTCAGTGGGTCGTTCGTCACGCAAGTCGCTCTCTGCTCAAACAAGGAAACACGGATGTGCTGGAAATACTGGGATATTCACCGGATGTGAGCATTGAGGTTTCACCGATCGAACTCAATCAGCGCCAATTCAAGGTTGGCGATACTCTCCAAATGTCTTTTTCCATCCATTCACAAGAAAAAAAATCGCGAAAATTGATGATTGACTATGTTGTGAATTATATGAAATCCAACGGCAAGGGGGCCGATAAAGTATTCAAGATGCGTGATATACAAATTGCACCCGACGCGACACTGCACATTGAAAAATCCCATAGGTTGAAAAACACTTCAGGTAGAAAACACTATTCCGGCGAACATTCCATCTCACTGCAAATCAATGGGAAACGATATCCAAAATCCAGCTTTTCAATGGTTTAGCCCTGATTGCAACAGGTTTGATGAAAATTCTGTCCCTTAAAAATCCTTGTTTTTTTCAACATTGTTTTGTGGTCTGACTTTCATGAACGCATGAAAGTTTTTATCTGGAGCGTTGAAATAATCTGATTGCCTCCTTTTTACTAATTTGATAAACCTTGGGCTTTATTTCTCAATGACCCTCTTCTCCCAAGGAATCTTATGGAACAACAGCCATCTTTTCTGGAACAGATCCGCACAGAACTGAACGAAATCGCAAAACCTTATCAGCAACAACAAAATCAGCGGAAACGCCGTCTGGATGTCATTGCGCAATGCATCCGCTGTACGGAAAAAGATGATTTTCTCACGCTCGATACTTTGTTGAAAAGCAACGAAGTGGCCGATGTTGAACAGGAGTCGGAACTTGCTGATTGCCAGCCTTTGTTTGAACAACTGCGAGAATATGCCAGCCAGCAGGTGGATCGTTACCGTGTTGATTTTTTGGATGACCTCAAAAACGCCGCTGACGCAGTCGGCCTGCCCATTACAATTGACTTGCCGAGATTCACAATCATGAAGGGGATTGAAGGTTCGGTTGATTTTAGCGGACGTCTCACCTTGATCAACGATCGTCCAATCAAAACCATTGATCCCAAACGCATAATCTCCGCGGCACTTAAATTGAAGCGCCGTTTGTATGATCGTCCCTTTGACCCGCAAAACTTCATCAACAGTATTTTTAAAACCTATACGGATCTCTTGAAACTGGAAAACAAACCCATCGGGCAGACCGTTCCCATTCAGCCGTTTTACAAGGAATATGTGATGTCCCTTCAGAGTAAGGTGTTTTTTCTGGATATGGACAAAGTCAAATTCAAGGGCTACAGCCTGGATGAATTCGCAGTCGATTTCTGGCGTTATATGGAATCCAATTCTGGTCCGGTTTCAGGAAAATACATGCTGGAATTGAGACCCGGTCGCAACAGCAACCTGTGGATGATTGACCCTGATGGTCAGCGTCGTCAAATATCCGGAATTGCCTTTCAGGAAAATCAATAACCAACAAAGGAGAGTACCATGAAATCCCAGCAGGATATTGCCCAGTTGAAACCATTCCAGGCTCGAGCCGTGATTGAGCATCTGCGTAAAGGCAGTGTTCCCATTGAATATGTTCCTTTTTTCACAGTGGGTCGCACCCAGTGGCTGACGTTGATTGAGGATGATCTGGAAAACTATATCGGCCAGGGTGGCTCCAAAGTCCGGTTCATCAACGGTGATTACGGCGATGGAAAAACCCATTTCATGTCAGTCATTCAACATCTGGCACTGGAAAAAAAGTTTGCGGTGTCATTTGTTGTTTTGACCCGTGAGGTGCCCATCCATAAATTTGAGGTGGTGTATCAGCAGATTGTCCAGCAATTGCGTAGCTCTGAAGAACAATCTGGCCTTCGCCCGTTGGTGACGCAATGGCTGAATTCTCTGGAAGAATCACTGACAGATAAGCCTGATGCAGTCATTGCCCTGACGGAATCGTTACGGAATCTACCGGGCATGAATCTGAATTTTGCCAATGCGCTGTCCGGAATGCTGGAACACCGTTTCATGGCAAAAAACCTGGAACATCCTGAAGAAAACGAGTCCCGGCAGGAAATCCTGTTTCAATGGCTGGAAGGTCAGAAAATCAGTAAAAAAGATCTTCAGCCATTTCAGATTTTTGAATCACTCAGCAAAACCAACAGCAAGCACCTGTTGCGTTCCCTGATCGCCTTTTTAAAATATCTGGGATATCAGGGACTGATTCTGTTGCTGGATGAACTGGAAACCATTATCGCCCAAGGGACTGCTGTCCGCAACTCCGCTTATGAAAACATCCGTCTGCTCATTGACAATACCGAGCAAACGGAATTCATGCACATCTTTTTTTCCATCATTCCTGATGTGCTGTCGTCAGAAAAAGGCTTCAAGTCCTATGATGCGCTCTGGAGTCGGGTGCGTTCCGTGGGTGAAGGCAAAAAACTCAATTATCGGGGTGTGCTGGTCGATCTGCACCGGACACCGCTGGAAACCCGTGAATTTGTGGATCTCGGATTGTGCCTGCGTCAGATTCATGAAATTGCCTACCGCTGGGATGCCCAAAACAGTATCCAGAATCCTCTCATAGAAAAACTGTGTGAAACCCAAAACAAAATGGGATTGCTCAGCGAAATTCGCCTCTTCATCAAATCCATCATCAGCTATCTCGACATGGCGGAACAGGGCAATGTTCCAGATGCGCAAAGCGATGTGATTGATCACATCACCAGCAACCAGCGTGAGATGGAACAGGAAAAACTCGAGCAACTTCAACCCAAATGGGATTCCTAAAACAAATTTTTCCACAGAACCACGTGATAAACGTAGGGGAGACCCGCTGGTCTCCCTTTTTCTCCGCGCCTCTGTGGCTATAAATAAAACAGGAGCATTCAGTATGAATTTTCAGTCACAAATCAATCAGGAATCGTCCTTTCATTTGCGGCAGGCCATGGAACGTCTGCGGGAAGGAATTTTTGATCCCGTCGCTGTTCGTTTGCTGACAGCGCATGAAGACCGATTGCAAGCCGCAGTGAATGTGGGACTACAGCAGGTAAGTTCCGGAAAATCGGCGCAATTGTTTGTTCGGGGGTCCTATGGTCAGGGAAAATCGCACAGCCTGGCCTATATTCAGGATTATGCGCAACGACAAGGATATGTCACCAGCATGATCAACCTGGACCCGAGGGAACTTCCCTTGCACCAGTTCAAACTAGTGTATGGCGCACTGATGGAAAACCTTAAATTTCCTGACAGAAATGACACTGTGTTCGAAAAACGCTGGAAACAATGGGTGGAACAACAATTTGCCGGAAAATCTATCACAGCGGAATCAGTAAAATCCCTGATTCCGGAAAATATACCCCACTTGTTTCGTTGCGTATTGACCGGTCTGGCCATGAACACCGTAGCGCTCACCAGCAAGCAGAAAACCACCAAAAAACACATGGCTTATCGTCCCAGAGAATTCTCGCCTCAACTTGCCCGGGTTTTTCGAGGCGAAACCATTTCCTATTCCCGACTGCAACGGGCACTCAAATACCGGCAAGTCGATTTTTATCGGGAACAATCACTGGTTTGCCGTGGTTTTGAGCCATACTGGCAGATGCTTCAGGGCCTGTCTGAACTATTCCGAAAAATGGGGTATGGCGGGTGGGTGATTCTATTCGACGAAGGTGAATCCATGGCGCAGGCCAATATTTCCATGAGAAACAGAAACTATCAGTTGTTACAGCAGATCTGGTTCTCTGAACAACCTGCCCACATCCTGTCAGTTTTTGCGTTCACTGATGATTTTTTTCACAAAGTGGAATCAGAAGATTATGACCGTCAACTTCTCCGGCAACAGGGTGAGGAACCCCTCGAAACTCCATATTTTGAGCAAAACTACGCACAGGCATGGCGATCTCTGAATCAGTTTCATCTTCAGGCTCTCACAGCCCGGGAATGGGATGATCTGGCAGAAAAACTGACCATGATGCACACTCGAGCTTATGACTGGAGCGCACCGGATCAACTCCAGGAGTTATTGAGGGAACGACTCAAAAAATCGGTGGGCGAAGAAACCCGCTATCGTCTGAAAGGTCTGGTCGATCAACTGGATCTGGAACAACAGGCACTGATGCTTAAAAACGTTACAAGCAAAGCAAACAGGAGTTAAAGATGGGATTAAATCAGAAGCAACTGCAAAAAAAACGGGATAAACGCAATGCCCGATATAAAGAAAAACATAAACATTCAAGGGCGGGCGGTCAGGCGGGCTTGGCTCATGCTCTCCAGTATCCCGTGTATCAATGTTTACAGGCAAAAGAATTGTTTGATTCAGGCATTGGCTATGTGCTTGTCAGCAGAAAAGAACACAACAGAGTCGTGATGGGGGTGTTTTTGCTGGATGTCTATTGTTTGGGGTGCAAAGACGCCTTCATACGAGTGATCACCATAGATCAATATGATACCATGGTATCAGAGTTCAACAGTCGGCAACGCCTGAAGACGATTCATCCCTCCTGTGCCAGAAAATTAGTGGAAGAAGCGGTGGATTACTCCCGAAATCTGGGATTACCACCGCACAAAGATTATGCCCAGGCTTATAAAATATTCGAGCTGTGCAGGTGATTTGAATATGTTGTAGAACAGGAATACACTGGATTTTGCGTTATTTTCCCCCAAAAAGAACCTTTTGATGCGAGAATCCTATGTCCAATTATGAAATCAAGATCCAGAT
>JADFZZ010000073.1 GCA_015232315.1 SAR324 cluster bacterium
CGGCATGAAAGCCCTGGACCAGGCCTAAACCGCGATCACTGGCCATCCCCAGCGGGACAAAGAGGTGATCCTCCAGATTCTCAAAATGAGTTTTCCAGGTTTCCGCGGAACGATCCCGGGCTAATTCAATTTTGAGGATAGCGGTACTTTGCGCGTCAATGGTCACTAACAACGGCACGTTGATGGAGAAAATTTCATCACTGAGATAAAAAACAAATTTTTTGGAGGCCATGGTCAGAGTGGAAGGCAGTCTACGGCCGGTTTGCTGGAGAAATTCACTGAGGTATCCCACCGAATGCGGGGCCAGGTCTAATTGCCTTAAAATGTCGGAGATACTCTGAAGAGAACAGTGACCTTCCAGTCTCAACAGCAATATCATTTTGTGTAATGATCCGGGATCCTTCGTCGGGAGTTCCCGTTTATCGCTGAAAAGCACGGCCAAATGGAGACTCGCGGTCGCTAACAATTGATAGAGAAAGGTCCTTGATATGTGGTGCTGTTGGGCAATTTGGGTCATTTTCCCGTAACATCCTTGCCAAACCATCGCCAGCAGTGCAATATCAATACGTGTTTGAGCGGTTAAATCCATGCGTCTTACAAATTTCATGTTTTTGCCTTTGGCGTGTGTTTACGTTGATGAATCTCAGGATTCCTTGTTCCAATCAACGTTATACAACCTCCAAAGGTTTTTTACAAAACTGTAAACTGAAAAATGAAAGGTCCCCAAAATTTCTTGATAAAACCCATCGTTAAAGGCTCGTCATCATTCATTTTCGAAACCAAATAAAGAGGAGGTATTATGAATTTTTTAAGTCCAGCCCTTGAATATGATCGAATTGATTTGAATTCGGGGGTTTATTACAATCCAACGGTGAATCTGGATCTGTGCACAGCAATCAACAGAGCCACAGTGGTTGTCGAAGAAAATCCGTTTCATCTCAAACTGGTCAGCGGCTTCACCAACGAAGAAGAAAAATTTCAGACATTCCATGCGATCCATTTTCATGAATGCGGCATCTGGGTGTTTATGGACGAGGACACACGGGATTCGGTCTTTGAAGATCTGGAACGGGAACTGGAGAGCGACACTCTGGAGTAATAATATTTCCTCAGAAAATGCGTAGAGACGCGCGATCGTGCGTCTCTACAGACCTGAGGATTAGAGGTAACGAGGCTGGCGCCGCGTTACCGGAACAGCCATCTGTTAGCCGATTTTTGCCATGTGCTGGATCAGATCCAGAACACGATTGGAATAACCCATTTCGTTGTCATACCAGGAAACCAGTTTGAAAAATTTGTCATTCAACTCAATTCCCGCGGTAGCGTCATAAATGGAGGATGCCTTACAACCAATGAAATCGCTGGAAACCACAGCATCTTCTGTGTATTGCAGAATACCTTTCATTGGCCCCTCAGCCGCGGCTTTCATGGCCGCATTGATTTCTTTCATGCTGGTAGCTTTGCTCAATTTCACAGTCAGATCCACTACAGAAACATCCGCTGTTGGCACACGGAACGACATCCCGGTTAATTTTCCTTTCACTGCGGGAATACACAAAGCCACTGCTTTGGCCGCACCAGTAGAGGAAGGAATGATATTCTGGAAACCACCACGGCCACCACGGAAATCTTTTTTGGAAGGACCATCCACAGTTGGTTGTGTGGCGGTCACCGAGTGAATGGTTGTCATCAGTCCTTCCTCAATTCCGAATTTATCCAGCAGAACCTTGACAACAGGAGCCAGACAATTGGTGGTGCAGGACGCGTTGGAAACAATATTGTCTTCTTTGGCATAACTGCCTTCGTTCACACCCATGACAATGGTTTTGATACCTTCTTTGGCAGGTGCGGAAATGACGACTTTTTTTGCTCCAGCGGTCAGATGTTTGCCAGCGCCTTCGACATCGGTGAATAGTCCGGTAGATTCCACTACATAATCAACACCCAGTGCTTTCCATGGTAATTCTGCGGGATTTCTCACAGAGACGCACTTGATATGTTTGCCATTGACGATCAGTCCATCACTGTCGGAAGAAACTTCACCCTTGAAGTTTCCATGAGTGGAATCGTATTTGAGCAGGTATGCCAGGTTGTCTGCTGGAACAAGATCATTGATGGCGACAAATTCCAGATTCGGGTTGGCAACACCGGCTCTTAATACTAAACGTCCAATTCTGCCAAAGCCATTAATCGCGATTTTAATTCCCATAGTATTTCCTTATTGATAGTGAGAGTTCAGTATGAATCACCGGCTAAAATGCCTGTGGTCCTGTTAAAAAATTCCGGGACTCATCGTCCTGAAACTAAACAAACTGCCCTTGATTGACCAATCCCAACTGAGCTTCATGGAGCAGTGCGTCGATCCGGGCCTGATAAGCCTGAACTCCGGATGCTTCATGAAAAATGGCGTTGCCCGCGACCAGATGTGTCGCACCAGCTTCAACCACATTGCGGATTGTTTTCAGGTTGAGGCCTCCGTCAACCTGAATTTTGATATCCAGCCCGCGCTCTTTGATTTTCCGGCGCAGAGTCCTGATTTTCTGAGTGATGGCTGGAATCAAGGCTTGTCCTCCCCAACCGGGATTCACGGACATTAATAAAATCATTTCCACATCCGCATAGACATAGTCAAGCACTTCAAGCGGAGTCGCGGGATTCAGCGCGACAGCGGCCTGCGCGCCACAGTTTTTAATCTTTTGCAGAACATAGTGCAAATGCGCTGTCGCCTCAGCATGAACCGAAATGATATCGGCCCCGGCTTTGACAAACGCTTCCACATGTTTTTCCGGTTCCGTGATCATTAAATGCGCGTCAAACACAGCATTTGCGGGTTTTTTAAAACAGCGCATGACATTGGGACCAAAGGTGATGTTGGGCACAAACACCCCGTCCATCACATCCAGATGGATCCACGAAGCACCGGCTTTGCAGACATCCGCGATTTCTTCATTGACCCGCCCAAAATCCGCGGAGAGAAGAGACGGAGCAATCACCACATTTGACGTATCAACGCTCATAAACTTCAACTCCCTGGTCCGTGCCGATAATCAGGCGTGTGGCAAGATTGACAAACAGTCCGTTCACCACGACCCCGGGAATCTGGTTGATTTGTGATTCCAGCAACGGCACGTCCCGGATTTGTTCAAAATGACAATCAAGAATATAATTCCCATTGTCGCTGATGAACGTTGCTGTCTGGTTTCTGGTACGCAATTTCACATCGTTGGCCCCCAGACGTTTCAGTTTACCGGCAACAACCTGCCATCCAAACGGGCTCACCTCTACCGGCAACGGAAATTTCCCCAGACATGCCACACGTTTTGACGCGTCTGTCACAATCAGCACTTCACGTGAAGCGGAGGCCACAATTTTTTCACGAAACAAGGCTCCGCCACCACCTTTGATCATGTTGAAATTTCCATCAATTTCATCAGCGCCATCAATCGTCAGATCAATGGTTGTGGTTTCGCTGAAATCAATCAGGGGAATGCCTTCGGCTTCCGCCTGGACACGAGTTTGTTCAGAAGTGGGAATGCCTTTGACAGCCAGACCGTCCCGAACCATTTGACCGATTTTCGCTACGGCATAAGCGGCAGTGGAACCTGTTCCCAAACCCAGGATCATGCCAGTTTTGATAGACTCTGTGGCTTTTTCAGCCGCACGCTTTTTCTGTTCAGACATAATTGCAGTATTGAATGAAAAGGTTGGATCCATGGCGATGCCATCAGAGCATCGAGCCAAAAACTAGAAAATACTGGAAGTATTTGAAAGCCAAATCTGAACAAGGATCGTGAAAAGAATAACATTCAGAAGTTTTCCCAGAAAATCTTCTGCCTGAGAATCGTAGAGACGCGCTATAGCACGTCTCTACAGACCAACGAAGGCTCACTTATTTTTTTGCCGTTCCATAGTGGCCCGGGGAATGCCCCATTGGAGTATCTTTTCATGAAGCGTTTCAAGAAAAACAGGCTTGCTTAGATAGTCATCCATGCCCGCATCCAGACATTCCCGCATATCACTTTGCGTGTAGTTGGCGGTCAAGGCGATGATCCGCGGACGCTGTTCAACATTCCAGCGCCGCACAATTTCCCGTGTGGCTTCCACGCCATTCATTTCAGGCATTTGCATATCCATGAAAATCAGATCATACGTGTGGCGTTCCAGTTCTTTGATAACTTCGATTCCGGTGGAAACCATCTGTGCCTCATAACCCAGTTTTTTTAACATGATCCGCATCACATATTGATTGGCGATATCATCTTCCGCTACCATAATTTCCAATGGAATTGAGTCTTCCACGGGTTTTTCTGCTTGAGGCTCGACAGAGGAACTCGATTTGGCAGGAGATCGTTCGTTGGAAACAACCGGATTGTAGGGTATTGTGAAATAAAAAGTGGCCCCTTTGGCCTCTTCACTGTCAACCCAGATCGCCCCGCCCATCAGTTCTATCAAATTTTTGGTGATGGCCAGGCCCAGACCGGTACCACCATATTTGCGTGTTCTGGAAGAATCGCCCTGTGAAAAAGGTTGAAACAGATTTTGTTGTGTGGTTGACGACATGCCGATGCCGGTGTCATACACACTGAAAAGTAGCATGGATGGAGTATCAGGCTGGAGTTTTAGACCAATTTTAACCTCACCCTGTTGAGTGAATTTGATGGAGTTGCCAATCAGATTGATCAGAATTTGACACAGACGTGTCACATCCCCCTGGATCATATCCGAAACGGCTGAATCAATGGCATACGATAAATGAACCGGCTTGCCGCTGATATTTTTTCCAACCATGTCCAGCGTCTGGTTCAAACACTTCCGGAGAGATAATGGAACACTCACCAGTTGGATGGCGCCGGCTTCGGATTTGGAAAAATCAAGAATGTCGTTGATGATGCTCAACAGATGTTCGCCACACACACGAATGGTTTTTACCATTTCCTGCTGACTCGAATCCAGTTGCGAGTATTGAAGAATTTCGGCGGTTCCGATCACGCCGTTCATGGGGGTCCGGAGTTCGTGGCTCATGTTGGCCAGAAACCTGGATTTGGTGAGCAGTGCCGCCTCGGCGGTTTCCTTTGCCTTAATCAACTCTTCTTCTGCCTGTTTGGCAGCGGTGATATCGTCATAAAGTGCGACCACTTCCCCGGAAGGCAATTTGTACACATAATTATCGCGCCATCCAAAAATGCGGTCATCTTTATAGCTGGAAATCGGATGTTTTTCAGGGATTCCCGATTTCCAAACACGCTGAAACACATCAAACAAGCCAAAGGATTTTATACCGGGAAACATCTGTAAAACGCTCTTGCCGAGAAGTTTTTTTCGTGAAATTTTGCCACCTGTGCAGGTGTATTTTACGCAACCAGTTTAAACTCAAGGACATGATGCTTAAACCAGGTTGGATATTCCTGATTCTTTTTTAAGGCCGTCACCGAAGCCAAGGCCACACTCC
>JADFZZ010000074.1 GCA_015232315.1 SAR324 cluster bacterium
TATCTGGATCTTGATTTCATAATTGGACATAGGATTCTCGCATCAAAAGGTTCTTTTTGGGGGAAAATAACGCAAAATCCAGTGTATTCCTGTTCTACAACATATTCAAATCACCTGCACAGCTCGACATTTTTCAGTTGTCACACCAGCTATTCTGTTTTTTCATCCTTGATGCTGAGGAGATGTCCCAATTTTGTTTTCTTGGTTTTCAGATAACCAACATTGTCAGGCATCGCCCCTATTTCCAAGGGAACACGATCTACGACTTCCAGATGATATCCCTGTAAGCCTACGATTTTCCTTGGATTGTTGGTCAACAATTTCATTTTACGAACGCCCAGCATTGAAAGAATCTGCGCTCCAATCCCATAATCCCTCAAATCTTCCTTGAAACCCAGTTTGTGATTGGCTTCCACGGTATCAGCTCCTTGATCCTGAAGATCATAAGCCTTGATTTTATTGATCAGGCCTATACCCCGTCCTTCCTGCGGTAAATAAAGAATGACTCCTTTTCCTGCGTCTTCTACCATTTTCATGGCAACTTGAAGCTGTTTGCCACAATCACAACGATAAGAGCCAAAAACGTCTCCTGTGAGACATTCAGAATGGACTCTGACAAGAATGGGTTCGTCAGGAGTCCATGTTCCTTTGATCAAAGCCACATAATCACTCTGATCCATGATGCTTTGAAAACCAATCAAGCGAAAGGTACCATATTGAGTTGGGAGATTTGCTTCTGCCAGTTTGGTAACCAGCATTTCATTTTTTTTACGATAATCAATCAGATCAGCGATTGTGACCAGTTTCAGCTTATGATGGTCGGCAAATGTTCTTAATTCAGGAGCTCTTGCCATTGTTCCATCGTCACTCATGATTTCACAAATAACACCACCCCCCCGTAATCCAGCCAATTTGGCAAGATCCACGGAACCTTCAGTGTGGCCAACTCTCACAAGAACCCCCCCTTCTCTGGCACGCAGCGGGAAAATATGGCCGGGACGTTTCAAATCAGATGGCTTAACGTTTTCTGCCATGGCGGCCTGAATAGTACGCGCTCTGTCTGCGGCTGAAATGCCAGTAGTCACACCGGTCGCGGCTTCAATGCTCACGGTAAAATTGGTACCATGCATTGATTCATTATGAGAGACCATCAATGGCAAATTCAATTGCTCAACTCGATCTGAATCCAGGGCAAGGCAAATGAGGCCTCGTCCGTATTTAGCCATGAAATTGATCATTTCCGGTGTCGCTTTTTCCGCGGCAAAAACCAGATCTCCTTCATTCTCACGATCCTCGTCATCTACCAGAATAATCATTTTTCCATCACGTATGTCCTGTATCGCCTCAGCGATAGAATCAAAACGCAGTGTATCAGCACGTTCACTCATGATTTCTCATATTAAAATCGGCATGGATCATGATGTCCTCCCCCACCATTCGTACAGAACTGATTCTCAGTAATGACGCCTGGTCCAGTGTCAGACATTCCAATTCTCCACACCAGGTTAGCGAATCCTGGCCACCAATAATTTTGGGAGCAATGAACAATACAAGATGATGGGCCATGTTTGCCCGGATAAAACTGGCAAAAATTGAACTGCCACCTTCCACCAAAAGAGATTGAATTCCATATTGAGGAAGGATGGATACTAACCATTCAGGTTCTGGACGGGGATCTGGAGCGTGAAGAATCGTCACATTCGGATTTGATTTTTTTAGGGATCCAAACTTGCGAAGTGAGCAACTCTGTCCCACGACCCACAACACTTTCACCCCATCATTTCTGAAACATAAGCTATTTTCAGGACTTCGTCCCTGAGAATCCAGAATAATTCTGACAGGTGATTTCCCCTGATGGATATTTCTGGTATCAAGACGTGGATTATCCTGTATCACGGTCTGGACACCCACTAAAATGGCATCATGCCGATTTCGTATTTGATGTGCCTCCTGACGGGCATGTAAGCCTGTTATCCACTGGGACATTCCCATTTTTGTGGCAATTTTGCCATCCAGGGTACAGGCAACCTTGAGGGTCACATCAACAGACACAATAATTCTCATTCATGGTTGAGTCCAGGAGCATTGTTTGGATTGGGATTATAGTACAATTGATAAATTTTTTGAGTATCTGTGCCAAGCGCATTCAACAACAAAATTTTATTCATTAACCATAAGTAATTAAAAAAACCCAGTTTATGAAATTTTCTTGAAGAGGGGAATATGGGCGCTTCAACGAATCCCGCATGATAATGTCTGAGTTTTTTATTGATTTTCAGATCTTCAAGCAGAAACTCCTCAGGAAAGCCACCAATCTGCTCAAAAACAGCTTTGCGGATACACATTCCCTGATCGCCATAAATCAGTTTCAGATACCGACTCCTAAAATTCGAAATCATTTCCAGCCATCTGAAGTTAAAAGAATTTTCCGGGAAATGAATACGAAAACAGGAATAATCAATCGATTGAGTTTCCCATAATGAACTCAGTGCGTCTACGGCAGATCCTGGAACAATGACATCTCCATGGAGAAACAAAACATGTTCTGACTGAATGGCTTTGGCCCCTTCATTCCAGCATTGACTTCTTTTCAATGGTTTATCAAACCGAATATACCTGATCGGAAAATTAGTAACGATCGCAGAAGTTTGATCAGTACTGCCATTGTCCACCACCACGATTTCGTCAAAGTGGCGCAACCAGCAAGGTATATTTTTTATTAAATAACCGGCCTCATTTTTTACTGCGACAACCACACCTGGAAGCATGGTTACTCCTGTAGTGCTGCAATATCTTCCGCCGTCACATGATTTTCGTGATTGAGTGTGAAATAGGGAATTCCGCCCAGTAAACACACCAGCAACTGTATGATCACATACAGGTTGAAAATATCCGCGCCACCTGAAATTCCGACCATATGGTATAAGGATTCAAAGGCGGCATGTCCTACGCCAACACCACCGGGAGCAATCGGAATTGCGACCGTGATCAACCCGATAGGCATGATAAAAAGCTGGGTTGCCAGTTTCAGGTTTTGAACTTCCAACAACGAGGCCATTTGAAAGAAAAACATTGCAATGATGGAATGGATTAAAATGGACATCAACAAGGTACTCAGCAACGTCCATTTTCGGTGCTCATACAGTTTAAAGGCACTATAAACCTTGGTGGTCAGATGACTGGCTGGTAATTTACTGAACAATAGCAGGAACGGATCCTTGTTCCTGAAGGGAAACAGCACAATCGCGTAAAACAGAAGTGTCCCGATAAACAGAATGACGATCATGACCACCATGGAATGCAGAGCCGCATTGTGAGCAATGAGTTGCCAATTGAACAGCAACGCTAGAAAAGCCATCACAATCAGTCCGAATAAGCCAACAAACCGATCAATGAGCAGGGTCGTGAACGCTTTGGCTTTTCCCTCATTCTGTTGGGCCTTGATGATGTAATAGCCTTTCACCACATCGCCACTGACAGCACCGGGCAATGACACGTTGAAAAACATACCAATCCAGGTCAGTAAAAATGCCCGGGTATAGTCCACCTTCAAGCCCACGGCCTTGAGCAATAAAAACCAGCGATAACTGGCCAAGGGAATCATGAACAGGACTGTCCCTAGAAAAATCAGGCAAGGAATCAATGGTTTTTCCCAGAATAGTTTCATCCGTTCAGGGTTAAGTCGATCACTTGCAATCAGGTAATAAAGGATTCCACCAACCAGTCCCAATTTGATCAATGTGATAAAGAGCTTTTTCATCCTGGATCTCCATAATAAATCCAAACCAGCAAATCCAGTCCGGCCAGTATCACCAGCACTGACATCAGTACGGGTATCATTTTTTTTTGTTCAACAATTGTGAGCGTGGTAAGCATTCCCACAGCCAGATGCAAAATGCCCAGAAACATCATCCCTCTGGAACAGAAAAATCCAAGGGTCCCTCCGCAAACACCATGAACCATCTCAACCAACAGGGAACGTATTCCATAGCGCGCCTCACAATAACGGCAACGGCCTCTGGACAGTAAAAAAGAAAAAACGGGGATATTGTCAAACCATGCCAGTTGTGTACCGCATGAAAAACAGAGCGATCTCACTGGAAACGCGATGTTGATTCTATTATTTTGAAGGTACTGTTTAATAACTGGAGACACTGAGGAAGATTCCATTAGTTTTTGTTTTTCAGAACCTGTCATGAATTGCAGGGGAATGCGATCAATGCAAACATTGATAAAACTTCCCACGGCCAGGCCAAACATTGCTGAAAAAATGCTTTCAATCCATTGTAACAACTGATTACTCTGATTGGTGGTACAGGGCTAGGATAAACCAAACCAAGTTAGAAATGCGTAGTTTTTTCTCAAGATTTCTCGCCTTCAACTCGAAATGACACAGTCAGCCCTGTGTCATCCCGAACAACGAGAGGGATCTTTACCAACTGGGACCCAAACTCTGTCGAGATTCTTTGAAACAAACATTTCTGGAGAAGTATACTTCGTATTCAATACTAAAAAATTATTTTGTGTCAAACTTATTGCCCGGAAACACAAGCCAAACTTCTAAATCCAGGGTCTACCCTCAACCTTTTTCCATATTGCCGGCTGAACCCCGAATGTCATCTTACCCCGGAAGACTGGATTTGCTGGACGAGCTGGCGGAGCCGGAGCGTCCCGGATTGGATGTCAGGAAATTTCTCAGCGGAGAACGCAGAGAAGGATTGAAGGCTTCGTCAAGTGCATACCACATCCAAATCTTCCATTAAAAGCTTTTTTATAGGCATTTTCATTTCACTCGGTGACTTCCTCCAACACAGCGAGTCGGGTTCCAACGAACACCACGGCGTAGCTTTTCAGTTGGGGAATGTCCCGGAGTTCGGCGTTTTGGCGGTAGCGCTGTAGTTGTTCGATGGCTTCCCTTCGTTTTTCCTCCAGTTGACGCGCATTGTTTTTTTTCAGATACTTGAACTCGAACATGAACTGGAACGGCGGAAAAAACGGCGGGCGGTGCGTCAGCAGG
>JADFZZ010000075.1 GCA_015232315.1 SAR324 cluster bacterium
TCCGCTGATCCACTTCCCATAATTCCACTTTGGCGGGAGATCCCTGAATTTCAAGGGAAAACGTGACGGTCATTTCCTGATTGACGGTCAGGAACGTTTCAGAGGCCTGAAGTTTACCCAGCACCAGCGAAGGCGCGGGTTCTCCGGATTGCCTGTCTGTGAGGGGAACTGAAATGCCTGTGTCGGACTGGTCCATGTCTTTTTTGGTGTAAACCAGCACATGGGTGACACCTTGGGGGATTTTTGTGTTGACGGGTAGTGTGTAGGATAAATCCTGCCCCGTTTTGGCAAGAGACCAGATTCCTCCCATTTTTTCGGTTGGACCGGAACCCCAATAGAGCACATAATGCGTGAGGTTGGTTTCATCAGCGGCTTTCTGAATGTTGATGGTTCCTGCTATTTCTCCCGTGTCAGGGTCCTGATCCACCAAAGACACACCACGAGCTGGAGGAATGGACATTTCAGGTGCCCCCCCTCCCATGCCGCACAGGAGGACCCATGCCATTCCCGTTATCATCATTTTAAGCCATTGTCTTCCACGCATACGTCCCCTTCATTAAAAATGAATCAACAAACCCATTGGTCTGAGGGATTCATAGCAAAAATATCGCAGGGGACGCAATGGAATAATCAAGAAAAACAGGTTATTGTTGGTATCGTAATAAAATGAGATGGTTGTATGGCATAATCAGCGCATTTTCAAAACGGAATCACTACTATTTCCACTTGAGTTAGACGCTGTCATAATAAAATTTACAGCAGGAAATAGTTTTTCCTGAATTTGAGCTAGACAAACCCTTCAACGTTTTCTAAGTCAAAGAGAGTAGATCAATACGTTTCACCCCTTCATGGGTCGTCATTTTCAACATTATTATCCTAGTTATCCTATGTTTGATTATCATCCCGTGATCAATGTTCTGGTTCAAAAATACAAGCTTCCGCAGGAATCCCTGAACGCTATCAAGGATCAGTTGAAAGAACACCGGATGCAGCCGATGGCCATCAAGGATCTTCTGCTCAAGTACAAACTCACGCAGGAAGCGGTGTTTCAAAAAGCCATTGCCGAGTTTTATGAACTGGAATACCGTGAACATTTTGAAGAAATCGAAATTTCCCGGGAATTCACTGACACCATTCCTATTCGTTACGCCAAAAAATTCATTTTTTTCCCATTGAGAAAAGATGGTTTTGACCTCGAAGTCGCAGTGGAAGATCCATCCAATTTTCATCCGCTCGATGACTTGGGGCGGCAGTTCAAATGCAGGATCATTCCCGTAGTCTCACACCATCAGGCCATCATGGACTTGATCAATCGGGCCTATGACCGAAACTCCGGAATGGCGGATCAGGTGGTGGACAGTCTGGGTAAGGAAGAATCGTTTGAAAGCATTCTCGGCATTGATGAACCTGAAGATCTGCTTGACGCAACCGATGAAGAGCCGATCAAACGACTGGTGAACAGCATCATGTGGCAGGCGGCCAAGGATGAAGCCAGTGACATCCATATCGGACCAACACCCAAGGATTCCACCGTAAGATTCCGGATTGACGGCGTATTACACCTTGTCACCAGTTTTCCACGCCCGGCGCATGTGACAGTGGTCAACCGGATCAAGGTCATGTCCCGACTGGATATTGCCCAGAAAGGCATGCCGCAGGACGGACGGACAATGGTGTTGATCGCGGGTCGCAAGGTCGATATCCGGGTATCAACCGTTCCGACAGTTTATGGGGAAAAAATCGTGTTGCGTCTGCTGTATCAGAGCGATGGTTTGAAACCGCTGAGTGAGTTGGGACTTTCCGAAAATATTTTGAAATATTACAATAAATTCATCCATAAAAACGCGGGAATTATTCTTGTGACCGGACCGACGGGAAGTGGAAAAACAACCACGCTCTACGCCTCACTGGCCCAGATTGACAGCAACGCGAAAAACGTCATCACGATTGAAGATCCGGTGGAATACAAAATGTCCGGCTACAGTCAGATTGAAATCAATCACAAACTGGGTCTGAGTTTCGCAATGGCTCTCCGTTCTGTCTTACGTCAGGATCCGGATGTAGTGATGGTCGGTGAGATGCGTGATGCTGAAACTGCCCAGATCGCGATTCAGGCAGCACTCACCGGACACCTCGTTTTCAGCACTCTGCACACCAACAGTGCTCCGGCCACCATCACCCGTCTCATTGACATGGGGATTGAGCCGTTTCTGGTGTCATCGACCGTACTTGCTGTTCTGGCACAGCGGCTGGTTCGGCGTATTTGTGAATATTGCAAGGAAACCTATGATCCCCACCCTGAACAATTGCGGGAAGTGGGAATTTCTGATGAGCAACTTGCGGCGGCAGGTGGAAAACTATATCATGGAACAGGGTGTAGTGAATGTCGCCATACCGGCTATCGGGGGCGAGTTGGAATTCATGAACTCTTGATGATGAATGACAAGGTCAAAACCGCGATTCTCGATACCAGCGATGCCAACGTGATCAAACGTGTGGGCATTGAACACGGGATGATATCGTTGAGAATGAACGGGTGTGACAAAATTCTGCTGGGGTTAACCACCGTGGAAGAAATCCTGGCGATTACCGCTGAAGATTAATCTCAATAAAGGAAACAATGCTGTTTCAACTGGAACCTCAAGTTTTGGTCATATTACTGTTTTGTCTGATGTTCGCGCTCACGCTGCATGAATTCGCCCATGCCGCGGTCGCCTATCTCTGCGGCGATCCAACCGCGAAAATGGCAGGCAGAATGACAGTGAATCCTCTGGCTCATCTTGATATTATGGGGAGTCTGATGTTGCTGATGGTTGGTCTGGGCTATGCCAAACCAGTCCCGGTGAATCCAAGAAATTTTCGATACAAACATGCCGACACTTATGTGGCCGCGGCCGGACCCGCCATGAATTTTCTGCTGACCCTGGTTGGCGGACTGTTATGGATTATTCTCGACCAGCTTGATCTCCTGCAAACCAGCGTATTTCCCGTCCATGTACTCCTGTTCTGGTTCATGTTCATCAATATGAATTTGTGTCTGTTCAATCTGATTCCACTGGGACCACTGGATGGAAGCTATGTTCTACCTTATTTTCTTTCACCGCAAACACGCAGAAAATATGAACTGTGGAACCTTCAATATGGCACCTACCTGATTTTGGGATTGTTTGTCTTTGGCATGGTGTTGCCTGGTTGGAGTCCTTTCCGTTGGATCAGTATATTGAGTCGTGGAATGATCGGTATGATCATTTCATGAGAGAACTGTTCTGTTATGCGATAAGTGCTCACTACAAAACGCTAATTTGAAAGAGGATTATGAAAGTTTATGATGAAGTAATTGATTTTATTGCAACCGGTACAACTCCGGGAAGCATCATAGCTTTTCAACCTTCACCGGAAGTGAAGGAACGGGTTTTTGAATTGATACAAAAAGAAAAAACGGCTGGAATTTCAGAAGATGAAAAAACTGAATTGGAGCATTATATGCACTTAGAACATTTAATGCGCTTAATTAAAGCCAAGGCTTATCAGCATGTATCTTATGAAAAATTACATTCCTGAAGATTTACGTCGCTTGGTAGCTTCTCGTTCCGGTTTTAGGTGTGAGTATTGTTTGATTGAAGAATCTGATACATTTTTGGGATGTGAGGTGGATCATATCATTAGCCTCAAACATGGTGGAATTACAGAGGCTGACAACCTGGCTTATGCTTGTACATTCTGCAATCGCAAGAAAGGAAGTGATATAGGTTCAATACTCTGGGAAACAGGTGCATTTATTCGATTTTTTAATCCTCGTAAAGATCGTTGGGAGGATCATTTTAGATGGGAAGGTTTTCGAATTATACCACAAAGTGAAATAGGCGAAGTGACTGAACAAATTATTGGATTCAATCATCTTGACCGAATTCTTGAAAGAAAATTTGGCACCTTTCAAAAAGCCATCAAAGTAGCTAACAGTTTGTGAGGTTAGACTTCGGGTGTTGTGTCACTTAGGCAAAATTCGACAGGCCCAGCTCAATGAGCGCAATAATGTCCAACGTTGTCAGTTTTTCAAACTGTTTAGGCCGCCTGATCCATGGGTTCTGTACTACTTTGCTCGAAAGCCGGTAACATTTCAGAGCTTTCTGGTAATTTAGAACCTGGTTTATGAAAAGAGATCACGTTATTGTGTTGAGTTTCCAACTCAGGGCCGGCTGTAGCTTGGATTAGCAGATCAGACCAGTGAGCGGCTAAGGTTTCTCCTGTCAAGAGTTCTATGGGCGCTTTGCCTTTGCGTTTACCGCTTTTGTAAAGACGGTGATTATGATAAAACATGATCAAGTTGAGAAATTCCTGGGTGATTTGTCCTTTAGCCTGATTGAGAAATGGTCTGAGGATCGAATTGACCATTTCTATCAAGGAAGAAGCACGTACCACGGAATCGAGCTTATCGAAAACCAGGGTTTTAGCGTTCTGAAAGTTTGGACCCAGGACGTCCTCAGCCAGTTCGAGCCAGAAATTTCGTTCGCTCTGATGATACTGCTTTTGCCGGGATTTGGTTTGATGGGAAAAATGATCATGATGCCAGGCCATGTAGAGATATTCCAGGGTGCTTTCATGGACCTGCTCCAGCAGTTCAGCCTTAATGCGGTCTAACTGTTCAAACGGGACGAGGATCTCATCGATATGTTTTTTGAGAGAACCGACAATCCCCTGGAGCCCGACATGATTAACCCCTTCGATCAGGGATAAAAGGGCCTCGAGTTGAGGTTGGACGTTGGTTTTGGATTTCAATCCATGAGGAGAGCACCATTGTAAAAGTTCCCGGAGTTCCCCGGTCAGATAGGAAAGTTGATCATAGACAACCATGGCACGTTCACAGGATTCTACCGCGCTTTCATAGTGTTTGAGCCGTTTTT
>JADFZZ010000076.1 GCA_015232315.1 SAR324 cluster bacterium
GCAATATCGTCATTGCAATTTGTACAGGAACAATCGCTACATCCGCAAAAACTGGCACTTGAGCCAATCCTGCCGTAGCCGCACCTGCCGCGACTGCCGAGGTATGAATAATTAACTTACATTTGTTTTTTTCTTCATCTGTCACAAGGGTCAGGTCTTGTTCCACAGTGGTCAAGTATTCATCGGTTACGATGTCTATGTCTGTTTTTTTCACAGGGGATGATTTTCTCTGAAACAGAGATTTGTAACTTTGAATTGGTACAGATCGCATCTGTGGCATGTTTCCTCCTCAGTACCTAAGCTGATAAAATGGCTAATTTACTTATAAAAAATCTGTCCGGCATTCACTCTTATAGTCCAACCACTATGCTAAACGCTAAAAAATTTCAAGAGTTGTAAATTTAATGATTGGAGAAGGCTGGAGAACATCACAGATGAACGCAGAGAACATTCAAAGGTTTTGAAAGGGGGAGATTGGATGGAGTGAATAGTTTGGAAAGATTTTGTCCTTCCAGAACCATTTGTTCTCCATCCTGAGACTGTTGAGGCAAAAATCAGTCTGTAGCAAACTGTCTGTCAGTTCATCTGGAGCCGGATGGACCCATCCAGCCGGATTGTTTCTCCATTGAGCATGACATTTTCTACAATATGCCGGGCCAAATTGGCATATTCAGCGGGATTTCCCAAACGCTTGGGAAACGGAACCGCCGCGGCCAGAGAGGTTTGTGCGTCTTCCGGCAGGCTTTCCATCATCGGCGTTTTGAATAATCCCGGTGCGATAGTCACTACACGGATTCCATAGCTGGCAAATTCACGGGCAATCGGCAGAGTCATGCCCACAATCCCACCTTTGGACGCGGAATAGGCGGCTTGTCCCACTTGTCCATCATATGCGGCAACTGAAGCCGTGTTGATGATCACGCCACGTTCACCATCGGCCAGCGGCTGGTTGTCCTGCATTTTATCAGAGGCATGACGGATGACATTCATGGTGCCAATCAGATTGATGTTGATGACCTTGCTGAAATAATCAAACGGCATCAAGCCCTTGCGTTTGCTCAAAATTTTCATAGGATTTCCCACACCCGCACAGCTCACCACCACATGAATATTGCCCCATTTTTGGGAAACAGCCGCCACCGCGTTTTTAACAGAATCGTCACTGGAAACATCTGTTTTGTGACACATCACTGAAGCGCCAAGTTCTTTGGCAACCTGCTCACCCCGATGGTCATTATAATCCAGAATCGCAACTTTGGCGCCTTGCTGCACAAACAAACGAACACACGCCTCACCCAATCCAGAGGCGCCACCGGTCACAATCGCGACTTTATCTTTCAGTTCCATAAGATCCTTTCAAAAGGAGTTGAAATAAATTTGCCACAAGACAGCGAAAACAATTTCGTGTCTGATGCACGGTCATTAAAAATGCAGAAAAAACATTGATTCGCAAGTCTTCCTGCAAAGAATGTTATTGCGGATGCCATGTCAGACATTTTGTTTGATAAACCAAACCCAAGCTGAAAACTTTAGTTTGTATAGATCCCTCAGGTTGTTCGGGATAACAGCGGGCTGACGGTAGGGTGTCGAAAACCGCTAGGCTAGAGCCTGTCTGGTTCTGACAGTTTTTTGCCCGGAGATTATCCCCATATTTTGAATATCGAATCCTGAACAAGAAATATCGAATGTCGAATGAGACAAACAGGCACTTTCAGAGCTCTTCATGATTCGACATTCCTTGTTCGAAATTCGATATTCAATTTGTTTGGGCAAAATACTGTATGATCCCATGTTTACTGGTTTCGATACCTAGGTTGATCCTACTGGTTACGAACGTCCCGTTCGTAACCGTTCCATCTTTTACAACTTATTCTTTTGCCATTCCTTACAAATTTATCTGAAATACTCCACCATGCCGGAATATCGTCATTCACAACGGTTTTTCGTCAGATGCTCCAATCCTTTGTTTTATCAGATGACCGCCCCTCTCACAGATAATCCCGGATTATTTTTCGGCAGACACAGTCCTGAATAATATTAAATATAATTCATTAATTACAGTAACTTATTACATGGCACGCGTTTTGAAGAAAGGCTTTCTGTGTTTAATTGTTATTATCAAACTTTCAGGAGGTCACCATGAAAAAATATTCAGATAAGATATTGAGACAATTTTTTATTATCATTATGTCCCTGTTCCTTGTACCCAGTTGCGCAGATATTGATAATTTGGGGGGAAAGTCTAACAAAAAACAACGGAATGCTCTTGCTGGAGGAGAGACCACTTCTCTGAGCGTTAGCGTAAAAACCCCGGCACAGAAATTGTCTACAGCAAGAGTAACCGTGGCTGCCTCAGATATTAACAGTGTGACTCTGGAAGTTCTTGATGGCGCAGATGTTCTGATCGCTCCAACCTTGTTAACCAAGGCGGGTGGAAGCTGGCTGGGAACCATGGAACTGCTTCCTGTCAATACAGAATTGACCTTTATCGCCCGTGCCTACGATATCAATGGAGTTGAAATTTTTAACGGTACCACCGCCATCACCCTGGATGGTACCAAAAAATCGCTCTCCATGTCCCTGCAACCGGTTTCTGATGGCGCCAGTATTAGTCTGCCCAAGGTGACACAGATCAGTCGTCCGGCCAAAATCCAGACCAGTGGAATTGTTCCTGTAACATTTGATGTATCAGGCCCCTCTGGAGATACCATTTATTATCAACTCACCGCGGATGTGGGCGGAGGTTCATTCAGCCAGACACAAGGTTCTGTGGTATTGGCGGGAACTACTGGACAAATCGTTGTGGATTATACCGCACCAGCCATCGTGGGAAGTTACACTCATAACCTGAAAATCAGCACCAGTGACACCCATTCCATCAGTAGCAATTTCAGCACGTTGATTGTTACTCCTGCGGAAGTAACTGAAGGCTCAGGAAACGCTGGATCATTGATTTCTTTCAATCCTGTGATTCATACCATTAGTGCAAAACGGGATTCCAGTAACAATCTTGTCTGGACTGCCTCAGTCAGCGATGATGGTGACACCAACCTGATGACCTATTTCTGGAGCTATACAGACAATGCTGTGTCTTTTGCTGATGCCACAGCCAATCCCGCTGTGATGCAGGGATATTCTGTCAGCAGCACAGGAACATTGACCTTGATCGTCACGGATGACGCAGGCGCATCAACGTCTGTTAACTATGCGGTACAAGCCAATGAATTCCCTGAAATAACCATTGAGAGCACTGCCGGTGGTGTCGCGTTTGATATTCCTGCTGATCCTACAGACGGGACTGATAATAGGGTGTGGATCGGTAATTATACCGCTCCAAGTGGTGGAACAGGAAACGTCAGGGTGTATATTAATACCAGCACAGTGATACGCAGTGGTGTGTTTCTGTTGAAAAAAGTTGCCAACTTGACCGTCAATCCCGGTTTGGTCAGAGGAACGAATGCTCCCAACACCATGATTGATCGCAACAATGATGTTTCCTATAGCGGTAGCAATTACTACAACTTTGAATTAGGTGATGGGAATAATTTTGATAACATATCAGGAATGGCCCAGGAACTCTTCAGTATGAATGTGACTGTCACGGGTAATGTGGGCGATGTCATTCCTCTGAATTTCCTGGTTTACGACACCACAGGCGACAATGATGCCACAGAATTTAAAGGCAGAATTTGTACCGATGCCCGCTTCAAGGATAGTTGTGTGAATACGTATAAATCTGCGGCTACCTGGGTGAGTGGTCAGATTACCATCACTCAATAAGATCTACTGGAAAATCATCCTGGCCTGAAGCTGTCGTGCGAATACGAAGTAATCAGGCCAATAAAATTGGTAAATTCATAATTTTTTCATACACTCCTGAAAAAGAAGGGGACATCTGTTCCCTTTTTTTATTTCACTCTAACATCACAAATAGTTCGGAAAAAATAAGTGATACAACTGAAGATGCATCATTTTTTCAAAAAATCATGAATCAGGGAGCGTGACTATGAAATCGATCCATCATAGCTCAGTGGCCATTTATGGTTTATGGCTTGTACTTCTATCGTTTTTTTTTGTGATGGGTGGTTGTGCCGAAGAAGTGCGCACACCGCTGAAAGCTTCCACGGATAAAACACCAACAGTTACCGTTAATATCCAATCAGCCCTACGTGATTTTCAGGGAAGTTTGGATCCGGATACGATTCGCTCGGTTAGATTGGTTGTCCTTGATATGGATCATCAACAACAGGCAGAGACTGAATTATTGCATAGGGATGATTCAGTGTTCATGGGTGAACTTGAGGAGATCCCCGTGAACCAAAATTTGAGTTTTATCGCTCGTGCCTATGATGCCGCGAATCAGGAAATCGCAAATGGCACCACAACCTACACAGCCATGGAGCAACAGGGCATGGTCAGTGTGTTTATGACTCCGGTGTCTTCCCAATATCAGGATTCCGCCAGAATTGTACAGGTCAATGGATCGTCCCTGCATCCAAGATCATCCACAAGCACGGTTAGCATCCTGGTTAATGCTCCGACTGGCGGGACTCTTCATTATGAAATCAGATCTCCTGCGGGCGGCGGACAATTTTATCCGACCGAAGGAACCATCACGCTCTCTGGAATATCCGGAACGATCACGGTGAAATATCTGACTCCTGACATTGAAGGCGATTTTGTTCACACGATTCTGTTGCATGATGGTCAAAAAGAAGTGAGTCAGGATTATTCCACCCAAGTGATTTCAATCCTGGAAGAATCTAAAGCAAAAAATGAAGAATTGTCTTCTATCGAGTTGGTTCCGATCAGCATCAATGCCACCAGAAAAGGAAATCAGATCATCTGGAGCGCTCTT
>JADFZZ010000077.1 GCA_015232315.1 SAR324 cluster bacterium
ATCTCATGGACTCGGTCAAAATCTCCAAGATTATCACTGAAATGGTGGTCTTCCGCCCATTCTTCATATTCCACATGATAGTTGCCCATGGTGTTCCAGGTATGTTGAGCCGCACCAACATCCGCGGCGGCATGAGCGACAAAACCGATAGATTGCAGAGTCGGATTTTTTACAAATTCCTTGAACCAGTAGTAGCCCAGATTGTCCACAGGTTGGAAGGGAATGTCCTGGAAATCTTCATACTGTGAATAACGGGAATAGGAATCATGACGATAATGGGCTTCAGTCACTTCATAATCTTTTTCTTTCATTTGCTGATTGTACAACCACGCCATGACGATCCAGTCGTTGTCTATGGTTTTAGGATCATTGGTTCGGTAACGGTAGTCGTATCCGCCGTAATCATTGCCATGATCATCTTTTCCACGAGACATGTTGATAAAATGCCAGAGGGAGGTGTAATTGTTGGACATCAACCCCAAAGTCAAATCTTTAGCCGTGTAGTGGTAGCCAACCCACCAGCCTCCCATGCGGGTGTCTTCAAAGGAATCCACCGCTTCAGCCGCATTGCCCAGAATCTCACGGGCTTTTTCCACACTACCGGCTGACTTGACCAACAGATCATACGCACGTTTTTCCTGAGAATTGGCATATTCGGATCCCATATAGTTGAGGGCGTCAATGGCCAGCAATTTATGATGGTATCCTCCCCAGGCCCATACATTCAAAGTTACAGACAGCATGGCAACCAGAGTCATTATTGTTTTTTTCATATCTCCTCCCGCGTTTCCTGTTTTTAATGGAGCCTGTAATTTTTTTATCAATTTCAGGCTCGGGGTTCACAACTCGTTTTATTTCAGGCATTCTTTATGTTATAGGCTCACAAGGACACTGTTCCCTTGCGATGATTCAATTAGACCATGCTCACGAAAATTCTGCAAAACATGGGCTGGTCAAAAGCAGGGTTTTCCACGGTAAAAATATGGTAAAAAAGTTCATGAATAATAAATTAATTACAATATTTCATAGGCTTATTAAGAATGTTTTTTTATCCTCAGGCAGGCTTCAAGGGCTGTTCGTTTTGATACTGACAGTTTTTTCAGTATTGCTTCCCGCTCCAGTCGGAGCCGCGGGATTGCTGGTTCAGCCTGCTCATGAACGCTATGACATGTCACCATGGTTATTGATTCTGGAGAATGCGGACGAAACACTGACGCTGGAAGATATTCTCACTCCCGCAAGGCAAACCGGGTTTCGGGCCAATTCACAGGGAACTCCGAATTTTGGTCTGACCGATCATGTCATCTGGCTCAAATTTGAAATACAGGCGGAATCCCTGCATCAGAGTTATCTACTGGAACTGGCCAATCCTCTGCTGGACAAAGTTGATTTTTACGCAGAAGAGCATGGTAAATTTACGGTAAAAAAATCCGGAAATCTCCATACCTTTGAAAATCGGGACATGCGGTACAAGAATGTAGTGTTCAAACTCCATTTTCCAGAAAACCATTCAAAAGTTTTTTATCTGAGGGTTCAGTCCCGCTATCCGTTGCACATTCCCGTGATTTTATGGACCCAGGACGCTTTCACCGAAAAAGTCAGTGAAGAACAGTACCGTTACGGAATTTTTTACGGTGCACCCCTGATGATGATTTTTTATCATCTGTTTATCTTTTTTGTCGTCAAGGACTGGTCCTACATGTATTACGTGCTGGCCCTGGTATTTGGCGGACTGGTGAATTCCATCTACAACGGACTGGCCTTTGAATATCTGGGGTCGTTTATTCCGGAATGGGCACTGGCCTTTCCGCTGGCCGTGACCATCTATGGGTTTTGCAGTGTATTGTTTGTAAAAAGTTTTCTGGATACCCGCAAACACCTTCCACGCTGGAACAGCGTGCTGAACGGCATGATGCTTGTGCTGGCTCTGGAATCCTGCCTGCCGTGGATTCTTCATATTCATCTGGTGCTGAAAATTTACGCATTGTTCGCACTGGTCGCAGTTGTCATTGTCCTGGCGGTGGGGGTGCTCTCCTGGCTCAAAGGGGTTCGGACCGCATATTACTTTTTGCTGTCAACCATTGTTCTGATGCTTGGAATCATTCTGTTCACGTTGAAAAGTGTGGGATTGCTGCCCAGCACGTTCTGGACTGAGCATTCCGCTCAAATCGGTGGACTGATCCAGTTGTTGTTGCTGTCATTTGGTTTGGCGGACCGGATCAATCAGATGCGGGATGCCACCGCCAAAGCCCAGGAAGAATCCATCCGGATCAAAGACCAGATGGCGGAAAAACTACAGCAGAAGAATCAGGAACTCATGGAAATGGATCAACTCAAAGATGAGTTTCTGGCCAATACCTCTCATGAATTATTGACTCCCCTGCATGGCATTGTCGGCATTGCGGAATCCATGGCTGATGGCGCGACAGGCCCCATTACCGCTCAGCAAATGAAAAATCTGGCCATGATTGTGGCCAGTGGTCGCCGACTTTCCACTCTCATTTATGACCTGCTTGATTTTTCCAAAATGAAACACGGAACATTGGAATTACAGTGGCAAGTGGTGGATTTGAAGAATCTGGCCAGCATGGTCCTGAACATCTGTCAACCGCTGGTTGGTCATAAACCGGTTGAATTGCGGCTAGATATTCCGGAACAACTGCCACTGTTACAGGCTGATGAAAGCCGTTTGCAGCAGATTCTGTTCAATCTGGTGGGCAACGCCATCAAATTTACCAGTCAAGGTCATGTGACCATTCGAGCTCGTCTGAAGCAGGGGAAAACTCGCCTAGAGGTGGATGATTCCGGAATCGGGATTCCCAAAGACAGGCAACAGGTCATTTTCAATGCGTTCCAACAGGCAGATGGTTCCATCTCCCGCCAGTTTGGAGGCACTGGACTGGGGTTGACCATCAGCCAGATGCTGGTGAGTCTGCATGGAAGTTCCATCAGTCTGGAAAGTATGGAGGGCAAAGGCTCTATATTTTCCTTCGACCTGCCTGTTTCTGGAACCTCGGAGGCGGTGTCCACTGAAAAACTGGTGACATCCCGCTATCCTGTGTTTCAGGATGTGTCGGCTGAAATATCTTCTGAAATTCTGCCACTGACCATGATCCCCTCCCGAACAGAAATAATTGTCAGCGAGGGTCGTAAAATTCTGGTAGTGGATGATGACCGAACCAACCTGATGGTTCTCAAAAACCAGTTAGGGCTGAAAGGTTTTGAAATTTTTCTGGCAGAAGATGGCTTTGATGCCCTGGAAATTCTGGAGGATACCCTGCCGGACCTGATTCTGCTGGATTTGATGATGCCTCGCATGAGCGGGTATGAAGTGTGCGGAAAAATCCGGGAGCGGTATGATTTGTATGAGTTGCCCATCATCATTCTGACCGCCAAAAATCAGGTCACGGATCTGGTACATGCCCTGAATGTGGGAGCCAATGATTATTTACCCAAACCCTTTCACAAGGAAGAATTGTATGCCCGCATCCAGACTTTGCTGAAAGCCCGGGATGGCGTGGTTCAACTTCGGGAAAATGTAAGATTGCGGCAGGAAATCCAGCGCAGGGAAGAAATCGAGCATGAACTCAGAATTTCTCATACCAAACTGTTACGGGTGCTGGATCATTTTGATGAGGCGATCGTAGTGACAGACCCTGAAGGCCGAGTGAGTTTTTTTAATCAGCGAGCAGAATCCTTGTGGAATCATCCAGTCCAGAAAGTGATCAGTCAACCATTGGAATTGTTATTTGGTCAGGAATTCATGGACTCCCTGTCCCGTCAGATCCTCCAACCGTTAGCTTCCATTGACGATGGCTCTGACATGAAGTGGTTCACACTCACTCAAATTGGCCATGGAGCACAAACGTCATCGTTGTTTGTACTGTTGTCAATTTTTCCCTGCCAGCATTCATGGACTATGACGTTCATCGTCAAAATGCTCTCTCAACAGAAAATTGAGGCACTGGCCTTGAACGTGAACGAATGGAAAATATTTGAAGTATCCTCCATGGATTTATTGTTTGGCAATGAGTTGAACACCTTGGGGAATACACAGGAACAACAGAAACTGCTCAGTCTGGAAAGCGCCGTGGAAAATATTGCCGCGGTTCAGGGGATGGCATCCTTTGATGAAGTGGTCCAGTTGCGTCATGTGGTACCAGGCCTGGATGATCTGGATTTCCGTCAGTCTCCCGCAATCTCCTGGGACAATATCAATGAATTACTGGTTGAAATCATGAACATGACCATCAATGCCTGGGAAATGACAGGTCAAACACGGATTGATCTTGCCGAAAAAAGTGGCATCTGGCGCGCCTCAGTGGATGGCAGCACATGGCGCACCCGCACCCTTGACAAATACCTGAGTGTCAAAACACTGCCGCAATCCCCAAAATGGCAGAAAGTGATCGAAACCGCACGGTTTGTGCTGGAACATGTGGAATCAGCTCCTGAAATCCGCAAGTTGCTGGAAGAAAAAACACAGCAACTCCAAACACTGCTGTTGCATACTCGTAAATCCTGATCAGTCCAACTCTATTGATTTTTTTTGAACACAGTTCATTGGTCTGAAGTTAAATGAACGATAGTGGCAAGTTTTCAGCTTTCAGTTCTCAGTTTTTCGAACTGATTGAAATTATTATAATTTATATATAAGTCTAAAAGCTTCTTTGAAAGTTTGATATTCAGAAAACTTTTAATTTCAATGACTTTAAAAAAGCGGAAGGCTGATAACTGAAAACTTACAACTCTTGAGTTAAATGGTGATGGGGCCTTTATGGTGTTTAAATATTTTTTCGTCGATTTTATGTAACAGTTTCCCTAAGTCGTAAGGTC
>JADFZZ010000078.1 GCA_015232315.1 SAR324 cluster bacterium
CATTCACCGCATGGTGAAACTGAACATGGAAGTGATACTGTAAACGCTGATGCTAAAGACGTAAAAACTAAAGATTCAGACGACAAGATGAGCAAGGCAGATTCCCATTCACCGCATGGTGAAACCGAACACGGAAATGATGCTGTAAACGCTGATGCTAAAGACGTAAAAGCTGAGGATTCCGAAGACAAGGTCAGTAAAGCAGATTCCCATTCACCGCATGGTGAAACTGAACATGGAAGTGATGCCGTAAACGCTGATGCTAAAGACGTAAAAACTGAGGATTCAGACGACAAGGTCAGTAAAGCAGATTCGCATGCCAAGGGCGGAGACACTGAGCATGGCAAGGATGTCGCTGAGTCTGAGCACAAGGATGCTAAAACTGAAGATTCAGACGACAAGGTGAGCAAGGCAGATTCCCATTCACCACATGGTGAAACTGAACATGGAAATGACACTCAGTCTGCAATGAAGGATGGTGAGAATAGTAAAGGCTCTCCTGAACAGAAGGAACCCGCGACCGTATCAGCGGCACCAGCACCAGTTCAAGACGAACAACCTGTAGTAGCCAAATCAATTGGCAAGGGATCGTCCAAACGTCGAATTGATGATGGTGGTTCTGACAGCAGTGAACAACATGATACGGGACAATCACATAATGATAATACGGAGGATAATCAGTCTGTGTCAACAGAAGATACAGGCTCCCACGAAGATGCAGGTGCCATGTTCCATTCGTTCGATGACAATGTTTCTGATGATTTCTTCACGTGGGATGGCAATGCCGCACCTTCTACGGAAGACTGGTCTTCCGCAGTTGATACCGGAAATTTTGAAAGTGGTGGCGAGATGCACGCTGATAATGACTGGATCAGCCATACAGAACATTCCGATGACTCAATGATCGCATCCAATGATTATGAGGATCTCAATGACAACAGCGTGGCTTATCAGGAAAGCAATAGTGTGGATGACATGCTGCAAGATCATCATGAAAGCACGGCATTTATGCCATAAAACTGGTGAAGAACGTTTACAGGCAATAGGGGAGCGTTCTTACACACCCCTGTTACCATTATTCAAACCATTTTTTAAACCAGCGCACGACGCCCTGAATTCCGGAGGGTTTTTCCTCTAAAGCACCGGGAGGAGGCGAAAGCACGGTTCGTTCAGGTTGAGTTTCCGGAATTTTTTCAGAACAGGATTCCTGTGGAGGTAAATAATTTTTCACAAAGGGAACCAGCATTCCCTGTTCACAATCGTGGGGGATTCTGTTTCCAGTGGTTGAATTGATGGCAACCCATTCCACATTGGCCGGAATTGGAGGTTCCAGCGGCAGGTTTTCCACCTTTGCCATTAATTTTCCCCAAAGGGGCAACGCTCCGGAACTCCCTGTCAGTCTTGCGGATTGATTATCATCACGCCCAACCCAGACCACTGCGAGATGATTCCCGGTGAATCCCGCAAACCAGCTATCCTTCAATTCATTGGTGGTTCCTGTTTTTCCTGCGGATTTATAATCAGGATGTAGCCAGTTTTTTAAAGCCGCCGCGGTTCCTTCCTTGACAACAGCCTGAAGTGCCACATTCAACAGATACACAGCCTCAGGCGAAATGGGCGATCTGGAGGTCAACGGATAACGTTTCAACAACGTATGATCCTGAGTGTAAACCGCCCTGATCGTTCGTAACGGAGAAACAAATCCTTGCGAAGCCAAAGGTTGATAGAGTCGGGCCACTTCCAGAGGTGACAGTTCAATGCTTCCCAGCAGAGAGGACGGAAAAAAATCCACATCCCGTTTCCACCCCAGGTATCGAAGGGTTTGCCGCACTTCCGTCAATCCCACAGCTATTCCCAAACGGACTGCCGGAATGTTATAGGAATGGGCCAGTGCCTGCCACGCCGGAACCATTCCATGAAATTGCCTGTCATAGTTGTTGGGTTTCCAGAACTGGTGATTCGGCAGAGTGATGTTCAGTGGCGAATCATCCAGCAGTGTCACAATATTGTATTTATCAGGATGCTGAAAGGCCGTCAGGTAGATAAATGGTTTGATCAGGG
Source organism: SAR324 cluster bacterium (assembly GCA_015232315.1). Classification (NCBI taxonomy): domain Bacteria; class Deltaproteobacteria; species SAR324 cluster bacterium. The sequence continues at coordinate 2,062 of JADFZZ010000078.1, forward strand.
AACCGATAGGCCTGAAGGCATCCAGAGCAGGATTGAAGCCACGGACATAAGGATTTTTTCCTCCTGTCAAGGCCTGAATTTCTCCATTGTCGGTGGAAACCAGAATGATTGCCTGATTCAGTGTCCGGGTTGGGAAACCAACTTTTTTTTCCAGACGTCTGAGTTCCTGAATCACGGTTTGCTCGGCATGTCGCTGATAACGTGGTTCGAGTGTCGTAAAAATGTTAAGCCCTTCACTGCGCAAGGATTCCTCAGGGTAATCTTCAATCAGTTGCCGTTTAACCAGATCCACAAACGCCGGGAATTGATTTCTGCCTGAAGGCGGAGTGCTGGTGACATCCAGGGGACTGTGACGCCATGAATCATACGCGACAGAATCAATCAGATTTTCTTGCGACATGATCTGCAAAACAGTGTTGCGTCGTTGCAGAGCGTTTTGTGGAAATCGCCGGGGATTGTATGCCGAAGGAGCTTTGAGCATGCCTGTCATCAAGGCTATTTGATGCGGTTTCAGTTCGGTCAGTGGACGTCCAAAATAAAATTGGCTGGCCTGGCCGAAACCATGAATGGACCGCTCACCATCCTGTCCCAGATACACTTCATTCAGATACGCTTCGAGAATGTCCTGTTTGGGATAATAATATTCCAGAATCAGGGAAATCAGCACCTCATCCAGTTTGCGTCTGAGTGTTTTTTCCGGAGTCAGAAAGAAATTTTTCACAAGTTGCTGGGTCAGTGTGCTGGCACCCTGCGCCATTTGTCTTTTTGCCAGATTCACCAGAAACGCCCGGCCAATGGCCTGGAGATCAATGCCATGATGTTCAAAAAATCCCTGATCTTCCACAGCCACCAGCGTTTGAATCAGAAGTTCTGGAACTTCACTGAATTTTATCAGCAGTCGGTCTTCTTTCTGCGTCGGATAGATTCCCGCAATCCGGGCCGGATCGAAGCGGAGCAACGGGACCGCTTGCCCGGATTGCGCTTCCTGAATGGTTTCCACCATGTTCTGCCCGAAAACAATTTTCATGAATTGCGCTGGGTCCTCTGAATCAGGAAATCGAAAGGGGCGGGTGATGACACGAAAAACATTTCCACGCTGTTCCACACTTCCGGGGGTGTCAACCTGTGATACAAAGCGGTATTGGGCCAGTTCCAGTTCCTGAACAAATTCTTTGGCGGTGAGATTCATTCCCGGGAATATTTCCAGAGGTCGAGCATAAACTCTGGCAGGCAAAGCCCACCGACGACCTTCAAATTCAGGCCGGACCCAGTTGGAAAGATGGTTCATGTAGAACCCGAGTCCGATCATTCCCGACAGCGCGAAAACCGCTGTAACTATCAGAGCGAGGGTCCTTCGGGGATGTTTGTGTTGAGATACGGTAGGAGATAAATCGGACATGCCTCAAATGTTGAAAAGCTGAAGATTCAGCCAAAGGATCCATGACGGCCCTGGCCATTGAAAAACCTTGCGGGACCTTCCACAAAGGAATCCTGTTGGATGGATCGCAATCCATGGTTGAATTCATTCAGCAATGCGCCTGGCAAATCAAGATTAAACTGCTCATAGGCGCTGAGACGGTCCTGACGCATGCATTCCTGCGGGAATTGGGTCAACTGCCGGGCAATCAGTTCCGCGGTTTCACGAGTCGCACCATTGGGAACAATCCGGTGAACCAGACCAATGGACAACGCTTCCTGCGCATCGACAGGTCTTCCCGTCAAAATGAGATCCATTGCCCGACTCAGCCCGATCAGGCGAGGAAGTCGAATGGTTCCGCCATCAATCAGGGGCACTCCCCATCTTCGGCAAAACACGCCCATGATGCAGTTTTCTGACACAATCCGCAGATCACACCACAAGGCCAGTTCCAGTCCGCCAGCGACCGCATAGCCTTCAATGGCCGCAATCACCGGTTTGCTCAACAACATCCGGGTGGGTCCCATCGGAGCATGTCCTGCGGATTCGATCCGATTTGCCAGTTTTCCCTCAGCGATGGCACGCAGATCAGCTCCGGCGCAGAAGCTGGGTCCATCGCCACACAGCACGGCCACATCAGAGCCCGCATCCTTGTCAAATTCTTCAAAGGCTTTTGCCAACGCTTCTGCGGTTTCACGATTCACGGCGTTTCGGACATCAGCCCGATTGATAATCACAGTGGTCACTCTATTTGCTTTTTCAATCAATATGCCCATAAATCTCCTGAATCACACAGTGGAAAAAAACAGATCATTCAACGGAATCCTCCTGTTCCAGAATTCCCTTTTTGACAATCATAAAAAACATGCCGCTCATGAACATCAGACTACCGATGACGAGAATCATGATTTCAAGCACCAGACGAACAGAGTCGGTTTCCTTACCTGAAAGATCAAATATTATTTCCGAGGCCCCCAGGACTTCACCGACACCGATATCAGCACCAGTCACAGAATCATGGCACTCCTGACAGCGTTCATCGGTGATAAACGGCGCGACATAGCGATATGTTGTTCGATCACGCCAGTCATCTCTGCCTTTCCCGGTCGCCAGCACCTGCCGGATCAAATCATCGGTAGCCTGTTCATCTTCTTTCACGCCATGCTGTTTTTCCACATGTTTGCTCCGGATCATGC
>JADFZZ010000079.1 GCA_015232315.1 SAR324 cluster bacterium
CTTGGTGCTGATGTAGTTGCTGCAATCATCCTGCCCTACGCAACTGTTACGTCCACCAACATAGGTCGCATTGGTTATTGAATATATCGGTGAATTATAAGGACTGTAGATATCCATTCCCCGGTGGTAGTTGGTTCTGCTGGGATATGAACTGTCGGAGGGATCAAAATATCCGAAGGACATGTCACCAGAAATAGTGATGGTTCCCGGATAAATGGTTGTGTGATTGGCATATTGCCAAAACCGCTCAGGGCAATCCAGACAACTGATTTCTGTGGATGTGAGATTGCCCTCCTCAAAATATCCCAGAATCCGGTCCATGACAGTGTTCCGTGCATTCTCCTGTACAATTGTTTCAAATGGAAACCCGAAAAAAAGCACGGTGAATTCTTTTTTATAGGCTGAAGCGGCCCATCCTGTTTTGCCGGTTGTATAATCCAATACCGGTTCTCCTCCGCCATGACCATAGATTCTGTCAGGCCAAAGTGCGGCATAGGTCACACTGCCATCTGCATCCAGATTAAAATTATCGATCCCCTTAAACAGTTGGTGAGTCGATGGTTTGATAGCAGAACTGGAACCTTCCTTGTCATCGGCTTCATATTTGACTTTAAACATATTTTTCAGAAAAGTGTCATCATTGGCACTGGCGACATTATATGAAGGGCCATTCAAATCCAGATCCCAGGCAATTTCAGTGCCTGAAACAAACAGATTTCCTCCCGAATACAGATAATCCGTGATGTAGTCTTGCTCGCTTTTGACATATCCAGATGCCACCGTATCAGCGAAAGTCTGATCTTTCTGGGATTCACGACCTGTGTACCAGATCACACCATCATAGGATTTCAAAGCAACCCGTTGATGACTCACTGCTTCATTGCTGGCAAAATCAACTTTCCAGTTTCTATTGGCATGCGCAACAGCCTGTAAATACGGAATGATATAGTTTCTGGCATTCAAGGTGACTTGTGAGTCATTCCGGTCAAATCCATTGACAATCAATAATCGGCGATCTGCATGAACCCCCGTAAGAGTGCCAGCCATTTCTGAAGGAGTGCCTGTGTCGTTTGACAGAACTGGCACAACCACGAAATAATGGGGTGAATGCTCTTTCATCCCGCTGAATTTTATTTCAGTTCTGCTGGTCAGAAAAGAATGGTCAAACACAATCCCGTCGGTGGAATGCCATATGAGGTAATATTCAGCATGTGCTTCAGGTTCCGTCCATGAAACCTTGAAACTCAGACTGTCTTGATAAACCACATGAAGATCCCGGATCTCATTTTTATTTTCTGTCACAACCCAGTTTTGTCCATCCCACTGATAATAGTTTCCTTCTGCTTTGGTGCGTTTATAGAAATAATCAAATAACCCCGGTCCGGTGGGGAATACATCACCAATACCAGCCCAACCGGATGGAATTGCGCTGTTGCCGCTGGTTTGCCATTGGCTTCCGTTCCACACATAGAGTTTATGGTCCGTGTTGTTAAAATAAGTCCATGAAAGTTTGGGGTTCACAGGAGACATATCGCGAACACCTTTCCAGATGCCTTCCGCATCGGTTGTCCCCTCAAAAACAATTTCAACCTCCGGGGTCGCCGGGTCTGCGGCATCCTTCCAGTTTTCCTGCATGGCGACCGGATATCCCTGATCTGCACGGTCCAGGGCAATGTCATACTGAATCAGTTCACCGGCTTTGAAAAAATACAGTTTACCGTTGCCCATATTGACAGCAGCATCAATATTCTCGCTCCACAATCCTGGCCAGTTTCCGGCAATGGGCTTGGGATATCCGGTATCTGTCCTGTCTGTTGCGATGTCATAGCGGAGATACTGACTTCCTCTGAAAAAATAGAGTTTGCCGTTATTCATATTGATCGCCTCGTCAATGCTGTCATTCCACAATCCTGGCCAGTTTCCGGCAATGGGCTTGGGATATCCGGTATCTGTCCTGTCTGTTGCGATGTCATAGCGGAGGTATTGGGTGCCCTTAAAAAAATAGAGTTTACCGTTGTTCATATTGACGGCCGCATCCACACCTTCAGCCCAAACTCCAGACCATTTGCTGTCGATCTGTTTCAGGGATTTTTTGACACTCATATTCTGAACCACATCATATTCCAGTGTCTGTTGCCCCGCAAACAGCATGACCTGATTTTTCACAGGAGAAACCGCCGCATTCACAGATATGATGGAACTGGAGGGTGGATTGCTGGAGTCACTGTTGAGGATTACGTTGACCTGGTCAACCATGAATCCGTAATCATTGAGGGAGCGATCGGATTTGAGCCTGATTTTAACGATGTTTCCATAGATGGGCATGGTCCATAAATCAGTATACGAACCCGTGTATTTGCCTATTTCACGATCCTGTCCATCATAGATATAGAGCCAGTCATAGCTCTTTTCAAACCCCATCCGGGTAAAATGAATCTGGACGGTTTTTGCGTTTGGAATGGTGATGGTTTCGGTATAGTCCACACTGTGGAGGTATGGATGGAGCGATTCAAGTGCATGAGGAATATTCTGGTTTTGAACGGTGCCGACGGCTGGAATATAGGATATCTGATCCAGAATGATTTTTCCCGAGGTCAGCCAATCTGAAGTAACCTTTACTTTCAGCGTGTTTCCGGGGACAGCGATGGACCATACGTCATTTCCCATTGCGCCATTGTACGTTGTCACAACAGCATTGTTCTGATCCAGAATGTAAACATAATCATAATTCTTTTCTGTTTCCAGAATGTTGAAATGGACTTTAATCATGGCGGCAGATTCTGGAACCGAAAATGTCCAGATTTTGTTCAGATTGCCGGGATAGGGCGATAATTCAAGGCGTTCAGCGGAAGGAAGGGCATAGGTGACCCATTCGTTTCCACTTTGGGAGGCAGATAAAACAGAGCTTCGATTGTCTAGTGTGATTTTATTTTTATCCAATGAAATATCGACTGGTTCCTGATAATCCACAACATCCTGTTCAGAAATCGAAATTTCTTCCAGTTCCTGTTCAGCACAACCTGTAACCATGAACACCATGATGCAAAGAACAAATATAATTGAAAACCCTGTTGCTCGTTTCATAGGTACCCCTGATTGTTTAATCATAGTTTTGTATTGAACTGGAACAATGGTTACGTGACTGTTCTGGAAAAAAATCAGTTTCTGAAATGCGAATGTTTCAACCATAGACAATGCTATCTTGTTGTGTTGTTAACTCACGGGTTTCTGTGCTGGATCCATTGGGATCATGTTCTCATTGTTTGACTTAATTTTTCAGAAAGAGTTTCCGCGGAAGCAAAGGCTTTTGAAAAACGCTGTGAAAGAATGAATGCCTGCGCAAATATGAAGATAAAGAGTCCCAATGGCAACAAATTGATCCTGATGGTTGCGGTGTGAGAATAAACCATGTCATTCACAGTCGTGATAAACAGGAATATGAAACAGATCAATACCAGTATTGAACCGTCTCGTTTGTGCTTCATCGCTAACACCAGAGTACCAAGGGCATAGATGCCCCAAAATAGAGCATTCAGTTGATACGGAACCAGCGTCATCGAATAAATCCGGGTCGGAGTGACCAGGACGAGAACACTGAACAAACCGCCGATAACCAGACAGATTTTATGCATTTTTGCAGAAAATTCTTCCGGATTCAAGGCTCTCAGAAACGCGGCAAACAATGGAACTCCCAGATAAAATGTCAGATGTTCCATGGTTGATAGCCATTCCCATGATATCATCCTGAACTGCTCAAACATTAAACGTTCCCCTGTAAGCATCACCCTCAATGCGACCACCAGGCAGAACAGTCCAAAATACAAAGCTGTTGTTTCACGATTACGCAGGGCAAACAGACCCAGATGGTACAATGCCATGATCAAAACGGCTCCCAGCAGAAACATTTCAAATCCCAGCATATAGCGTTGTCTGTCTCGGATATTGGATTCTGTGCCCAGTTCAATGGAACGCCAGAATCCACCCTTGGCATGATAAAAATTGGAAATCTGCACAACGATTCTCATGACCTGATCAGTGTGATTGAGTGTGACTACTTGTGGCATGAATTGCGGATTCATTTCTCCCGCGCTGGTTCCGACAACCCCGTTAGACGCAACGGGTTTGCCATTGACCCAGATTCGGTAGGCGGTCGCCATATCAAGAATCCTGAGAGCCAGTGGTTCACGGGTTTTGGGGAGGAGGACTGTCAGTACAAATGTACCATAGCCGTCACTGGATAATTTCTGGTTTTTGATCTGATAATGATTCCATTCTGACGGCACATTGACAAAGATTTCAGCATCACTGCCAATCATATTTTCAGGCATGATCAATTGATTCCAGAAAAACCCCCACTCACCGTCGAGACGGATGTTGCCATTGTATTCAAAATTCCATCTACTCAGATCCAGCATTCCCTGACTGGCTGTGAATGCTGGCAAAGAATCATTTGCCCAGGTTGTGCTGCACAGGATGGCCAATGTGAAAAATAGCCACCCGGAGAGATTTCTGATTTGTTTTGGTATCAGTGTCATTTTCATATCGGTTCTTTCACAGGAATGGATGATTAGGAAATTCGTAGTTATTACAGATTAATAAC
>JADFZZ010000080.1 GCA_015232315.1 SAR324 cluster bacterium
TGAGCGTTCCATGCTGGAGTGCGATTATCCCGGTGGAACCGTCTACGCAGTCAATGAAGTGGTGATCCGCGGAGCGACCCACATGATTGCGCTGGATCTCAGCATCAATGACCAGCATATACGCAGAATCCGCGGAGACGGATTGATTGTTGGAACATCCACTGGCAGTACGGCTTATCTGCTGTCAGCCGGGTGTCCCATTGTCATGCCTGAAGTGCGTTGTATGATTTTGGCTGGATTGAATGAGTATAATTTCACCGCACGTCATCTGATTGTCGACCATACTTCTGAAATCAAGATTCAAATCACAGCCTTCACCCGGGAAACAGACATTTATTTGTCCGTGGATGGCAAAGAGAAACTGCCGTTGGCCATCAATGACAAAATTATAGTGAAAGAATCCAACCTGCGGGCCAAACTGATATTCATGGACAGCAACTATTTTTTTAATAATTTATCCACCCGACTGGCCTGGAACGATGGGTTGAATCGTAATTGAACCGCAAAACTTCAACCTTTGACACACACCACCTGTTTCAGACAGGCAACCACTTCCACCAGATCACTCTGGGCGTTCATCACAACATCAATGTCCTTGTAGGCTCCGGGGATTTCATCCAGAACATGTTGATCCTTGCGGCATTCCACTCCCTGCGTTTGATATTCCAGATCATGGACGGAAAATTGTTTTTGTGCCCTGGTACGTGACATCTGCCGTCCGGCACCATGACTGCATGAACAGAAGCTGTCCTCATTGCCTTTGCCCTTGACGATATAGGACTTTGAGCCCATTGACCCTGGAATAATGCCAAAATCATTGGCTTGTGCCCGAACAGCGCCTTTGCGGGTGACATAAACATCCTCGCCAAAATGATGTTCCAGTTCCGCATAATTGTGATGGCAATTGACAGACATCTGGATTCCCAACGGATGGCCTTCATTCAGTCTTTTGGCCAATACACCCAGAATGCGATCCATCATCACTTCACGGTTGCGGAACGCGTATTTCTGCGCCCATTGAAGATCATTCCAGTAACTGTGAAATTCAGAGGTTCCCTGTACAAAATAAGACAACTCGGGGTCTGGTGCCTTCTGTTCCATGAGTTTGTTCAGATATTTTGCAGAGTTAATGTGGCATGTTGCCAGCGCATTGCCAATATGCCGTGAACCGCTGTGGAGCATGACCCAGACATTGGAATCCGACACGTCCGGTTCCACACAGATTTCAATAAAATGATTGCCGCCGCCGAGGGATCCCAATTGTTTCATGGATTTTTTTGATTTTTCCTGAACACCTTTGTGCAGTTCTTTGAAGCGTTTCCAGCCATTCCAGTTTTCTACCTCTTTGTCGACACGATCATTTTCTTCAAAACCAACAGGAATTCTGGCTTCAATGCTCAAGCGGAGATCTCTCAGTTTTCCTTCGAGAGCGGAAGCTTTGAGGTCCAGTTTGCGAGCCATCATTCCACAACCGATGTCAACACCCACAGCGGCAGGGATAATCGCGTCACGGGTCGCAATGACGGAACCCACCATCGCGCCTTTTCCCAGATGGGCGTCAGGCATCAACGCGATATGTTTGAAGACACAGGGCAATTGAGCCATGTTGAACAGCATACGCTGTTCTTCCTCATGCAGGTCATGGCTGTTGGCCCACGACACAATACGGTTTCTGGCATTAAGATTTAATATTTCAGGCATGGTGCTCCTTTTAAATAATAATAATCAGGCCCACAGATTAACGCATTCAGGAACCAAGTCCAAGTGAAACTTCAGCAGGTAATGAAACAGGAATTGACCTCACTGTTTAGAAACAGCAAAAGAATAAGTTGTAAAATTTTGCTCGTGCCCTACGTCCCGTGGGGCACGTTATCCACCAGGCGAAGCTCTGCTTCGCACCCACCGGAGGTTGGTCATGGAACGGTTACGAACGGGACGTTCTTAACCAGAAAGTTCCTAAGTTATTTTTTTAACGTCCATTCGTAGAGATTTCTTATAAATTGCCGACTTGCCGAACATCCGTTTGCAAATTATTTGCTTGTTGAGACCATACAGAATAAATCAGTCCAGCACTTTTTTTCATGATCCTTCATCAGGTTTAACCCCATGCACGCCACACTCAATCTTGTCCTGACTCTCGATCAGGCTGACAATCCGGAAGAACAACGGAATTTTGCGGCAAAGTCCCTCCAGATTGAGGTTTCCCGAATCACCGGCTTGCGGTTGAGGAAACGCTCTCTCGATGCCAGACAGCAGAACATCAAGGTCAATCTCCAGTTCGACGTGTATTGGGATGAACCTCTGCCTGAAAGCCTTCAACCCCAATGGAATTATCCGTCAGTCAGGGCGAAACCCCGGGTAATCATTGTGGGCTGTGGCCCGGCTGGGATGTTCGCCGCACTGAGATTGATCGAACTGGGACTGAAACCCGTCATTCTTGAACGAGGCAAAACCGTGAGGGACCGGCGACGGGATCTGGCAGAGATTCAGCGCAAGGGTCTGGTGAATCCTGACAGCAATTACTGCTTTGGCGAAGGCGGCGCAGGGACTTATTCTGACGGAAAACTGTATACCCGGGCCAACAAACGGGGAAATATCAAAAAGATTCTGGAAACGTTTGTGGCTCATGGAGCGCATCCGGACATCATGGTTGACGCGCATCCGCATATTGGTTCCAACAAACTGCCCGATGTGGTGGTGGCAATGCGTGAAAGCATTCTGGGGGCTGGAGGTGAAATCCATTTTGAGAGCCGGGTCACCGATTTTTTAATGGACCGGAATCAACACCTACGAGGTGTTGTGCTTCAAAATGGTCAAACCCTGGAAAGCCAGGCTGTCATTCTGGCGACAGGGCACTCCGCACGTGATATTTTCAGACTTCTGCATTCCCATCAAATTCTGCTTGAGTCTAAATCCTTCGCTCTGGGTGTCCGTATCGAGCATCCCCAGGCACTGATTGATGAGATTCAATACCATGCAAAAGTCCGCGATCCTCGCCTGCCGCCTGCCAGCTATCGTCTGGCGGTTACTTTGGAAAATAAAGGAATTTTTTCCTTCTGCATGTGCCCCGGTGGCTTCATTATTCCGGCCGCGACGGAGCCAGGCGAAGTGGTCGTGAATGGCATGAGCCTCTCACGTCGGGATTCAGCCTTTGCCAACTCAGGATTGGTCGTCAGTGTGGATGAATCTGACTTGACTCCATGGTTGCAGGAGGGCCCCTTGGCGGGAATTGCCTACCAGAAAGCACTGGAGCAGAGGGCCTTCCAAATCGGTGGCGGCCATCAAAAAGCCCCCGGACAGCGTGTGACCGATTTCATGACGGGAAACATTTCAACGGATCTTCCCGCATGCAGTTACAAACCCGGTTTGACCTCCGCTCCAATTCATGAATTGCTACCGGATGTGATTGTACGGAAAATGCGGGCGGGCTTGCGCCAGTTTGAAAAAAAAATGAAAGGCTATCTCACCGCTGAAGCTGTGATGGTCGGTGTGGAATCACGCACGAGTTCTCCGGTCACTATTCCCCGAAATTCGGCCACGCTGGAGCATCCGACCGTCGCTGGACTTTATCCTTGCGGAGAAGGTGCTGGCTATGCGGGCGGGATTGTTTCAGCGGCCATGGATGGCATGAATGTCG
>JADFZZ010000081.1 GCA_015232315.1 SAR324 cluster bacterium
GTTCGGCGGAATTACTCAAATGCAGGTTGTCATGCTTGCCGGAACCGAATCTCAGGGCATCTTTTCCTGCCAACAAATACCAGTTGGAAAGATTGAGCACCAGGTATCCGGTATGCAACGTCACATCCGTGTATGATTCAATTTCCCTGGGGTAGCGAAAACTCCCGCTGGTGGAAGGTTGACTTGCGCCTTCGGGATGATTCGTCAACGACTGATTCTCATGCCATGCATAATGAGGCTCCAGCCACAATGAAAGATATCGTGAAACCAGTCCCATTTTGGCCGATGCCGTCAGATTACTGCCCTTAGTGATCCAAATTCCTTCCCGATTTTGAACAACCGGCATTTGCGAACTAGCACTGTATTCCGTTTCAACCTGACGCAGAACGCCTTCCACCCAAGGCGTGTCCGATTTATTCTCCCAAGGATCACTCGCCCAAGGCTGAATATCGAGCTGGTAGGAAAGACTGCGAGAGTAGGAGCTGATCCTCAATTCCTGATTTTCCAGATGCTCCCTCTGCCAAAAATCAAGGTCCGTGAATTCAATGGCGCTGTATGCGCTCAAATAACAACAACCATGGATCAGAATGGATAACAGTGCGATTTTGAATTTCATAATAACCCGAATTTGAGGATATACCTGGGACAGGTGAAATGTGAAATTTTGTTATTCCGAGCGTAGCGAGGAATCTTGACTCGTGGAACGAGATCCAGTCTATTTGCCCCAGGCAAACATAAAGCCCAGAATCATAAACGTGGAAGAAACCGTCAAGCCCAAGGACCAGATCATGAAACGATCCATCCGGGCAATCAGTGCATCAAAACGTTTGTCCACCTGTTCAAAACGTTTATCCACCTGTTCAAAACGGTGATTCATTTCTTCCCTGACCAATTTGATTTCCTCCCGAAAATCCTCTCTGCCGCGTTTGGATTCCTCATGAATTTCTTCACGGACCAACTTGATTTCTTCTCGCAGTTCCTGACCCAGATGATGGAAATGATTGCTTTGGGCTTTCAAGACCAGAATCATCATTTCCTCGGAAGATAAGGCCATGCCGTTTCCGGCTTTTTGGATGGTGGCATGGGCTTGAGCATCAAGCCAGCGTTCGAATATGTCATCATTAAACATCATACGCTCCTGTGTTCAAACAAAAAGAAAGGACTCCCTCCCCTTGACGCAAAATGGTGAAAATGCCTTGTACGAAATCAGGTCAACCAGAAATAACGCTCATGCGGCCAGGGTTTCAATCACCTCCCCCCGACGTTGCAGAACCGTGACCCCGTGGTTGAGCGCCAGTTGTTTGACTTCGTCCTCAATAGCAAAGGTGGCAATTCCAAGGTGTTGGCGATAGTGGGAATATTCGGGAAACAGCTTTTTGAAATTGGTTGCCTTTCGTCCCACCAGACGTTCAATATCTTTCGGATGGACATGATATTTGACTTCAATGATAAAAACGTCCTCGCTGTTGACCAGCAGGAGGTCATATTCCTCCTCGACGTTATCGGTATAGTGGGTCACATTCTTTTCAATAAAATCAAATCGTATTCCCTGGAGCGTGAGGTCATGTTTCAGCGAGTTGTAGTAAAACTCTTCTGCCACTTTACCCTGATTGTTCCCCACACCCCCGTACATTTCGGCCAATCGGTCGAGTTTGGCATCGGTTTTAGCCAATTGGGCATCAGTTTTGGCCAATTGGGCATCGGTTTTAGCCAATTGGGCATCGGTTTTGGTTTGCGCCATTACCAGGTTCGCTACAAGGTCCCGCAGTTCATCATCCGTCATCGCAAAACTCCATCGTGAATGTTGAAGCGAATACTTTTAATTTCAGTACTAAAAGTATCTTTGGGGATATGTCTTGTCAAGCTGATGATTTTGATGCATTGGCAGGGCGAACCTATGTGTTTGCCATGATTCTTGGGCAGATACACAGGTCTGCCTACAGCAGGGCTGTTCAGTCCTACGGTAGGACGGAACTACGTGCCCGTCAAACATACGATGTTTGGCCTTTGCGGGGCATGTAATCCCCGCCTACCATCCGGTTGACGCTCAAAATAAGGAGAAATGAACAGCCCTGGCCCCTACAGGATAACGACAAAAACCAAAGAGCCAATCTTTCTTGGGGTGGGATCATTTTGGATTTTGAGACAAGGAGGAAATGTTACAGAAGTTAGGGATTTGATCAGTGGTTATTCATGAAAATGATTCAGGCAGGATCTACAAGGATTGCTTCAACGGAGAGGGGACGTCTGTCAGAACTGGCGTGGGCTATGATGTGAGGAAGGGAACGCTTGGATTACCTCATGAGCCGTTCTGAATCTTGGTGGACGGCTGTGGCTCCCTCGAAAATTGCGTAAGAATCAACTGATGGACGCTCTGGGTTTGAGGAAGAGGAAAAAATTCGGAGGAAATCTCCTGATAAAGCATGAGTCCGTTACGAAAAGGCTGCATGACGCTGAAAGCAAGGACATGGTCCACAAGATCAGGATGCAAGGAACACAACTCCTGTGTCAGCGAAATCCACCCCATCCAATCCAAGGGAGTGTGGGATTTGTTCACTTGTTCTGCGGATAATCCCACAAAATGGGCCACAGCTTGTTGAAAATATTCTTGTGCCAACATTTTTTGTTGAAGCTGCCCATACGCAAGAGCCATGATCAAATAGATTTGGCTCTTCCAGACCGGATCGGATTCCACTTCGTCGCTCCCACCAATCCATTCATGCAATTGTCGAAGGGCTATCTCATATTTTGAGACATGATAATACACGACCGCTATCATGATCTGAATTTTCCGCCGTTGTTGCGGATTCTTCCGGACAAAGGGATCGTCCAATAAACCTTCCAA
>JADFZZ010000082.1 GCA_015232315.1 SAR324 cluster bacterium
GGGCAGGACTCTTACAGACAGGACAAGGAAATTCTTCATCAGCTTCTGACCATACAACTTCAGAAGAAGGAATTCCTTCCAAAAATCATTCAAGAAGTGGTTTATTTATAGTTCGTTTTAAGGAAAGGTCATTATCATCATATCCAGCGTACCTACAACAAAAACATACGTTTCCAGGCATACTACTAATTTCTTCATCACATATATTTGCACCTGTAAATTCACAATACGTTAATGCAAGTGAAATTTCATCAAATCATTCTTCGGGTATTTTTTCTCTTATTCTTTCGTAAGCATCATAATGTTCAGGAAAAAACTTTTTCAAAGTTTCCCAGTCCTGATAGTTTGGTCATAACCGAAATTGAAGTTCTTTTTCTAAATTTGAAAGCCTTTCTCTCAAATTTAGATTTTCTCAAATAATATTTTCGACAAATGCTTGAATTTTTCCTTTTGAATATCCTATATCATCTGGAAGCAATGATAAAATTTCGAGGATTTTATCCCTGTTAATTACTTCAGGAATAGCTCATTTTTGATAATCCATATTTCTAAATTAAAAAGTATGTACTCAAGTGTTGTGTTTTGCCTCTAATCAGGCTTAGAAAGCAGTCCCTGTGATGTTGCGAAAACGGTAAGCACTTGAAATAATTAGCTTCAGTTAAACTTCCGTATTTTATAAAAACGACAATAACTTCAATATATTATCCAAAACACAACAATCGAGTATGTATCTATTTTAATAAAATTTTATATTTTTTCAAAAAATAAACTCAAATCAGATGAATCCTATTGAAAAACTATGCCTACAGCAGGAAAAAAAATTCCAGAATTGACAAAAGCATTAATTTTATTTTTTGAATCCCAAAGTTTATAATTCCCCCCAAAATTTGGACAGTGTGTTAAGGTACCATCCCGACAATAACCCTGATTCAAATGGCAGGAGGTGGAAGATGACAACCCGAAAAACGCATAGTTCCAGTTTTAAAGCGAAAGTCGCATTATCGGCGATCAAAGAGGAAAAAACGATCAATGAATTGGCCGCGACCTATGAGGTTCATCCCCAGCAAGTCAAACAGTGGAAAAAACAGTTGTTGGATGGATCGACAGAGGTTTTTTCCAACAAGCGTTTGAGTGTCCAAAAGGAACAAGAAGAATTAACGTCCCGATTATATGAACAGATTGGTCAACTTCAGGTGGAACTGAACTGGTTAAAAAAAAAATCTGAACGTTCCGTTTGAGGAACGCAAGCGGTGGATTGACGAGGATTTGTCCTCGATCAGTGTGTCCCGGCAATGTGAATTATTGGGGATTTCAAGAAGTGGATTTTATTATTCTCCCACAGGAGAAAGTGCTTATAATCAACAACTGATGCGTTTGATGGATGAGCAATATACCCAAACCCCGTTTTATGGTTCGCCTCGAATGACTGAATGGTTGAGAAATCAGGGCTACGAGGTGAACCATAAACGGGTCGAACGATTAATGCGTCAAATGGGATTGGTCGCGATTTATCCGAAACCTCATTTGAGTGACCCGCATCCGGATCATCGTATCTATCCCTACTTGCTCAAAGGACTCACCCTTGATCATCCCAATCAGGTATGGAGTACGGATATCACGTATATCCGTTTGTTTTCCGGCTTTGTCTATGTGGTTGCCATTATGGACTGGTTCAGTCGTTATGTCCTGGCCTGGGAACTGTCCATTACAATGGAAGTGGATTTTTGTCTGAAAGCTTTGGAACGGGCTTTGGAGTTAGGGACACCGGAAATATTCAATAGTGACCAGGGATCTCAATTTACCTCCCTGGCTTTCACCGGACGGTTAGAGCAACAGGGTATCCAGATTAGCATGGATGGTCGGGGGCGAGCGTTTGACAATATTTTTATTGAACGTTTATGGCGCAGTCTCAAATGGGAAGAAGTTTATTTACATGATTATCGGAGCGTCAGGGAATCTCGTCAGGGAATTGGCAAATGGTTTCAGTTTTACAATCAGGAACGGTTTCATCAGTCTCTGGATTATCGGACTCCTTATCAGATCCATTTTCAGGGAGCACCCCCATGACGATGAATACAACTCGGATGTAAATATCAATAAAATGTCTGACAATTTATTCTTATGGCTAGAACTCAAGGCAGCAGAAACCGATATCCAGGGACAGACCAGCGAATTACGGTGCGGTTATCCATGAAATTGTTACAGGACTTAGAGCAAGTCGCCCAGGCACACGGACAAAATCGATCCGAAGCGGTTCTGGAAGCTCTTCGAACCTATGTGCGAAAGGGGTAATTGATGGTTCTAACATGCTGCGACTTATCCCTGATTTAGAAATAAAAATCGTTCAAAAATGCCTCCGGCGGCAAGCTTTGAAAAGCTTGACCAAACTTTATGGTAAGCCCCTGGCAGGTGAAAAACTGGTATCTTAAAAATGGTGAAAAATTGTCTGGACAATGGGGGGAACTATAATGTTATGGGAATGGCTGTAATTGACCGTTGTACTCTTGAGTTCATCGGCTTGTGTGCTGCCCAGGGTTCTTCCAGAATCAATTCCTCTTGAATCGTCTGAACCCCTTAAAAAGTAACCTCGATAGTCCGGCAAATTAAAAGTGGTGATGCTATCA
>JADFZZ010000083.1 GCA_015232315.1 SAR324 cluster bacterium
AGCGATGCTTCACTCTTTCAGTGATCTCATTTACAATAAATTTATAACTGAAAAGAAATATTGTACCTGTTTCCGACATCAGGAAATACATGCCAAAACTTTATGAATATTTGGGTATTATGATTTTGTTTCATTCCAATGAGCATGAACCCATCCATGTACATGGTCGTTATCAAGATCGAGAAAGCAAAGCCGAAATTGTAGTGCAAGAGGGCAAAGTTGTTGACGTGAGAATCGTGACCACAAAATCAAAACCTCTTACTGGTGTTCAACTCAAAGATTTTGAAAAATTAGTCAGGCATTATGCGGATGAAATTGTACAAAGTTGGATCGATTATTTTGTTCTTCACAAACAAATCACGGCCAAACAAATTACCAAGAGGATCAAATGACAACAGTAGCCATTGATTTTATTGAAATCACAGAGGTTGAATATTTGTCAGGTTATAAAATCAAGCTATTATTCAATAATGAAAAACAAAGAATTATTGATTTTGAACCTTTCCTTAGAAGATCTCAGCATCCAGAAATACGTAAATACCTCGACCTCAAACGATTTAAACAATTTACCTTTGAATATGGTCATCTCCATTGGAATGATTACGATTTATCCTTTTCCAATGATGATCTTTATGACAAGCAAATTGGCTAACCAGTCGTTCCAGTCTATTTGTGGGGGCGGTTTTTTCAAAGTTTGGTGCACAATTTCAAGTATTCAGTTTTTTTCAAAGTTCGGCGTTCCTCACAAAAGCCTGAACTCACCGTTGGGCAGAAATCAAAAACATATTGACCGGAAGAATATAATGAATAATGTGACTTAGGGTGACGTTTGTTATATTTGAAAATTATTCTATGGTAAGAGTATGGATACAGTGTTACAGGAAAAAGTTTTTCAAAGTTTACAGGTTTCTCGTGAACAAATTCTTGATGAAGTCGCGACGCTAATGGCATATCAAAAACGCTCTGAATTCAGAGCCGAGGTAGATTGGTATGAGACAAAATATCACATGAAATTTTCATCATTTGATCATCAATTCAAACAGCATACCGCTACGGAAGAATTAGAAAATGATTGGATGTCATGGCGGTTTGCCGAGGAAGGAATTCAATACTGGAATAATCTTCTAAAGGAAAATACCCCATGATTCTGGATATTTTTCAAAAGTACCATGACCTCATTGAGGATTATGAGATCCAGAAATTCAGAATGTTGGGAAATGGCTATGAAATGGTCATACAAATTCATCTGATTCAAGGGATGATTTTGCATGTTCGTGATTATCTATTCATGGATGGCAGTAGAAAATACTCCTTTCATTGGCAAGATAACCTATGCCAATGCAAAGTGAGATGGGACAATGCTCCCCATCATCAAAACACGAATACGTTTCCTTTTCATAAACATGTAGGAATTGAGGAATAAGTTGAAGATTCTGAGGTGATGAATTTGGAAAAGGTATTGGAATATATCAAAAACTATTTGGAAAATATCAACTTATAATGCCCCAACAAGACGGTGCAGTGGATTGACGGGGTGCGGTTTTTCCCAAAGATTTCAGTAATTTTCAGTGCGTCTTTTTTTCAACATTCAGTGTTCCCCCGTCAACCACTGACCTATGCGTTAGACCTGTGATTTTGGAATTGATCTACTTTATTAAAAAAAGGAAAATTAATGAGGTATGCAGCATTACTCAGAGGCATCAATGTTGGAAAATCTGTAAAGGTTCCAATGGCGAGCTTGAGGTCTCTTATTGAAAAGATTGGCTTTGAGAACGTGATCACCTATCTTAATTCTGGAAACGTAATATTTGATTCAGAACTACAGAAAATAGAAATTGAATCTTCAATTGAAGAGAGCCTTACAAAACTCACAGGACAAAGAATTCCTATATTAGTTAAGTCATCTTTAGAGCTAGACCTAATAATCAAAGCGATTCCAACTGAGTGGCGAAACGACGACTCCCAAAAGACTGACGTTGCCTATTTATTCAATAGTGCAGATAGCGAAAAAACATTGGAAAATCTTCCTGTTCGTAGGGAATTTGTAGATATTCGATATGTGAAAGGAGCTATTTTTTGGAATGTCTCCCGAAAAAATTATAACAAAAGTCACATCAATAAAATAATTGGCCATGTTCAGTATGAGAGAATGACAATTCGTAATATTAATACAGCTCGACAACTTGCAAAACTTACAAACTCATGAACGGCTATGTATTCTTTGAAAGAATGTCTAACAAGTCAGTGCAGTTGACCCCCACCACGGCTCGGCTTCGGCAAAGTTTAGTTTCAATTTCAAAGAGATCAATCCTCATCCTTTTCAGGTGGTGGGGGCAACTGACCTCAATCGTTGGGATATGCTGAGAACGAATTTACAAGCGATTTAAGAAGGAGCAATGATGCCAACCATTTCCATGTTCTATGGTATTATCATACGAATATATTTTGCACCAGGTGAACATCCACCACCACATTTCCACATTTACTATGGTGTAAGCGCCAAACCAACCACATCTATGCAAAGCACAGCAGTTATGTCATCGTCGTTTAGGCATACAAAATATGATTTTTCAGGGCAGTGAGGTATAGGAAGTCCGATGGTTGAAGACCGTCGGACTC
>JADFZZ010000084.1 GCA_015232315.1 SAR324 cluster bacterium
CTACTAACCAAGGTAATGCTTCAATACAAGGGATTTTCATACGTCCTCCTGGGGTGAATGGCGCTCAGAAAATTTTTATGCCAAATCAACACAACTCAACAGATGTTTTTTTCGAAAACCCAAGTAAATAGCTGATCAGGAATTCGTGTTGGTTTGATTTTCTGGAATATCGGGTATGGAAAGTCGTTCAACGGATCGGGGAAGTCGTTGGTGAAGGCTGATTTTAGTGAAAAAGGAGACAGCATTCTCATTATTTTGATCATCGAGTTTTTCTATCATCTCAATTGAGCGCTTTGTGGGCATAATTCCGCCTTGACCTGAAAAGAGTTCAGTAAAATAAAGAAACGCAATCTTCCCGCGATGCTCTAGTGAGCGGGAGAAGCTCTTTGCGGAAAAACATTTTCGCGTCTTGAAGGAAAGAACCACTTGAGCGGAATATTGCACCGTCGACACTTGATTTTGAACGTTAGCGGATTGGCTGGCAGCCTCACTTTGATTTTGAGAATCAGTTTTAACCGATTCAAAGTTTTCCGGGCATGGTGCTCCAGGAATGACTATCGAGCAGATCTGAAAAATAAATTTTCAATTCATCCTGCGTCAAATCATCGGGACAGCGGTCGAAGTAATCGGCTACTCGGCGAAGGGCCAGACTGTAACAACAGATCGTTTTAGGACTCATCCCCTGAAGTTTGAGGTTGAGTTGATGGGACTGGTAGAGTGTCTTAAATTTAGATTGCTGTTGATCATTCATAACGTAACTCCTGGTTGATGATTGCAAAAAGGGGCATGTTGCCCGGATTGACAATGGAGTTACGCTATAAGTGTGCAAAATCAGAACGTAGATGCTGAAATACCGCCGCGCAGCGGCTTAGTTCAACAAACAGGAACAAGTAACCTGTTTTTAAGAGTAGGAAGCGAAGAGTAAGAATGAAAGTAAAAGAAGGTTTCGTTGAATCAGAGGGGCATCGCCTGGGATATTTAGCCGTCAATGAACATCTGCTCAACCAAAATGATCAGCCCATTGTTGTATTTATTCATGGTGTTTTAGCCTCGATAAACTTTTGGCACGACTGTGTCCCGCCTAACTTTAAAAAAGATAGGGCTTGGTATTCCTTGAGTTTACCCGCACATCATCCTTCTACCGTGCCTCCAGACTTCAAACCAGAACATGTGAATGAACAATGGTTTTTTAATTTGATGAACGGTGCTCTAAAAGCACTTCTAGGTGATAAAAAAGCGATTATTGTTGGGCATTCCACAGGTGGATTTTCTGCGCTTAACCTTGCTATCCATCAAGCGCCCAATGTTGTAGGTATTATCAGCGTTGCAGGATTCCACAGTGGTAAGTGGGGCGGCCTTGAGGGCCTGCTAGTGAAATTGGCAGGACTCGGGAAGTGGACTAAAAATTTGTTTGTTGCCAACCTCACTTTAGCACAACCAAGTCGTGTAATGCAGCGTTTTTTCTCTAACTCATTGGCATACGATCAAAAGGCATATGGTTCTAATCCACTGAGCCAACGTATGCTTGATAATATTAAGCCCAACACCAGTCAGCAGAATTATTCAGATTTATTTCCTTTATTCAACGGTATTGGTCGATTAGAAATTGCCGATCAACTGGGGGAGATTAGCATGCCGTGTTATATTTTTGCAGGTACACACGACCCTATTGTACCCGCAAAACAATCGCTGCTATTGTCCAGCAAAATACCAAGAGCAAAAACGGTTGTTTTTCATAACGTAGGCCACATGCCTTTTATAGAGGACACTGACACTTACTTTAGTGCTCTTGAGGAAGCTGTAACTAGCATTGTCAAACAAACAACAAACTGATCAAGGTAAAGATGATCGATTATCCTGAATATAAAAAAGACTTGCAGCGTATCCACGAGTCGGAAGTTTATGGTTGCGCTCTGTTTAATACGGCTGCTCAAGTTACTTTGAGTCCCAAGCAAAAGAAAAAGTGGTTAGTTTTAAAGGCCCTGGAAGAACAAACCTTGGAACGCTATCTCTCCTATATGAAAGACTCCGGTCAACCAGTGACCGCCCCCAAAGGTTGGGAGCTTAAAGGTTATTTTGAGGGTGCTATGTTGGGAGTATTGCCTTGGCGTTTATCCATGAAACTATTAGGCGATGGTACAGCACCTTTTCAGGAAAAATTTTTACGATTAAAGAACAATGCGACTGAAAAGTCTGAAAAGAAATTTTTCGGCTACGTTTATGCACATGAAAAAGCTATTGAAGCTTTTGCGCACAAAGAAATGTCTAGGGATCAAGACAGTTTAAAGGCAGCTGAAAGCCTCCTGAACAATTAAACGCAGCAAAATAGCACGGGGGGATAGGTTTCACATGGCCAATCGGGTAGAGGGAAGCTTTTCTCTTCCCCCTCCCACACCACCCTGCATGCGGGTCTCGCACAGGGCGGTTCACTTCAGGGTTCAAATGTGAAGAATCTCTCCACATCTAAGGGTTACTTGATGAAATCCGCCCAAGAATGCTTTTCCAGTCGGAATCAACGCATCTTGAAGGTTTCATCAGCCTTTCCTTATCTGAAATGTTCAGCCCTTCACCCTGTCTGAGCCATTACAGCCCAGCGTT
>JADFZZ010000085.1 GCA_015232315.1 SAR324 cluster bacterium
GATGGAACAGAAATGGATGCCGCGCACGCCTGGTATGAATTTGAAACACACACCGGCAAAAATGGATTCGCTCACCAACGCTGGAATGGCACTTTGCCTCCCGGTGCGTTTACCGGCGATTTCAATGCGGACTTCCGCTTCAAAATTCCTGAAATCCAGCATGTGTTCTATGTGGAATTTGGCAGGGAGGATCATGAACACACCTTGAATGATGCCCGTATTGAATGGGATCATTCCCAAGCTCACCTCATTGGCATCAAGCAACTGTTTGATCATGATTTCTTTTTTATCGTGGAACGGGCCAATAATGTTCAACCCCGGGACCAACGGGCTACTCGGGGAATTGTTTACTGGTACACCCACCATGAATATACCAATGGTTGGACGTATGACGGCATCAATCTCGGACATCACATGGGCGCTGATTCGGAAGATAGTTTTTTAGGTTTTGGACAAGAAAAATCTGATTATTCCTGGATGTTTTTCGCAGACACAGAATTGCATGGAATTGCGGGAACCCCAAAAAATCAGCAGGAATACAAAACTGAGGTGGGACTGACGGGGTTTTATCAAGTGTCCCGCCAATGGCGAGTCGATGCTTCCATCCTGATGCAAAATTTTGAGAATTTCGGAAAGATCGCGGATAATTCACTCGCATCCAATGCCTGGAGTTTCGGGGTCAGGTTTACGCCTTAAACCCTACAAGGAACCGGTTGATTTTAATCGTAAATTCACGACTCTCAGAATTGCGCTTTCAATGACGGCCCCAATGGGCATTTGATCTGTTTCACATTCAGACCTAACGATTTGAGTGCTTTTCCGGCACCGTTCATTTTCCTGTTTACAGTTTGTCATCTCAACGATGGAGAGATCTTATACACCATGCTTTAAAATCCTTCGTCGCTCGTACCTCGTTCAGTCTGACACTTCAAACGGTTAACTGCTTTTCACCTTTTCTGAAAGGTGCCAAAACATCATTGAGATTTTTATGCGGCATCAACTCCCAATTCTGCAATCCTGGTTTTTTTCCGTGACTATCTATATTTTATTCATCGCCAGCGGTTTTTCGTTGGCCGCCGTTGAGTTTGCGACAGGAATGCTGCTTTTATTAGGTCTTTTTTGTAAAAAAAATATATTTTTTGATACAAAATATTTTTTCTTTGTCATGTTATGGTTTGGGGTCGTCGGGGTGTCGACTGTGGTCCATGATTCATGGAGAGAGGTATTTCCCGCTTTAAAAGGAGATTATCGCTTATTGTTACCGCTGGTCTTGCCGTTAGCGTTAGGCACTGTGGATCTGAAGAAGCTGTTGAAAATCTATCTGATCGGCATGGGACTCATGGCGATTTATGGAATTATTCAGCATTTTTACGGCGTGGACTGGTTTCGTGTGGGCGGGGCCAAATTAATCACACCCTATCCACGGGTGGGGGGAACTGTGTTTCATGCAAAGGGGAACTTCAGTCATCATTTGACCTATGCCGGGGTGATGTTGATGAATGTTCCCTTATTTCTCTCATTGGCGATTCATCAGTCTTCACGAGAACGCTGGACATGGGGCTTGGGGGCGGTGTTATGCACACTGGCGCTGGTGTTCTCCTTATCACGCAGTGGGTGGCTGGGTGGCTTGGCCGGCATGTCGGTTCTGATTTTTTTGCTTCCTCGTCGCAGGGCGTGGAGGATCATGTTTTCCCTGGGATGTTTCGGTATCCTGGTCATCAGTTTGATGGGCAGTGGTTGGTTGCGACAATTTTATCAGCCTGACCATCCTCAACTGCTCAATCGCTTGTTGCTGACATCTCTGGAATATGATCAGGATCGTTGGCATTTATGGCAGGCGGCCTGGATGGGTATTGAAGAACATCCCTGGTTGGGGGTTGGTCTGGGCAATGA
Organism: SAR324 cluster bacterium; assembly: GCA_015232315.1. Taxonomy (NCBI): domain Bacteria; class Deltaproteobacteria; species SAR324 cluster bacterium. The sequence continues at coordinate 1,894 of JADFZZ010000085.1, forward strand.
AGTTCCTGCTTTTGAACACTATCGACAAGGGGTTTCCACCCAGTATCAAGGCTATGTTTTCAACAATAAAGCCTCAGCGGGAGTTCATAATCAGTATCTGCAAATTTTATTTTCTACGGGAGTGCTGGGATTATTGGCGCATTTGCTGATTTTTGGCGTCATTCTCCACGGAAATGTTCAGGTCATTCAAAAATCCTCTTCCGCCTGGACCAAAGGCTTGGGATGGGGACTTCTGGGTGGAATTTGCGGGCACCTGACCGCAGGAATTTTTGATAATAATTTTTTTGATTCGGAAGTCCAGAATCTGGTGATGGTGTTCGTGGGGATTCTGTTTTATCTGAATCTGCCGCTTCCGCGCCTAGATGAATGATGACAGTGCGTTCAACGGGCAGGGTTCTTCGGGGGGTGATCATATTTTCGGCCACAAATTGTAGGGGCGAACCTGTGTGTTCGCACTGATCCCGGGCAGACACACTGTCAAGTCCTAAAAAAAGTTTACAGTTTTTGAATAGTCCTGGGACTATTTTACATAAAATTCGATTAGTCCTGAAATGGCTTTACGAAGTATTAATCCTGAAATGAGTTCATATCGTTATTGTCA
>JADFZZ010000086.1:0-1746 GCA_015232315.1 SAR324 cluster bacterium
TTCTGCCTGAAACCGTTGATAGTTCTGTTGATACAGTTCTGTTTGTTCCGGATTCAACCGGATCAGTGCCTGAAGCATGTGCACAATCTGTATTTTGACCAGCAGGGGCGATACCCAGATATGCGGAAGCCAGTGATTATTTTGGTGCCAGTGTTTCTCTATCGGGTGACACTATCGTTGTAGGTGCTCACAATGAAGACAGCAACCAAACCACCATCACCAACGGCACCACCGCCAGTTCCGACAACAGCGCAGCGGATTCCGGAGCGGTGTATGTGTACCGCTATTCCGGGAATGCACCGACGGTGAGTAGCACCTCCCCAGCGGATGGGGGAAGCTGGATACCGGGACAGAGTACGGGGTGGGTGGTGAATTTCAGTCAGGCGATGAGCACCAGCACGATCACGACCAACACTTCGGACACGACGTGTTCGGGGAGTGTGCAGGTTTCCAGCGACAGTTTCAGCACCTGTGTGCGGATGAGTGCGGCGCCGGTGGCATCCAACAGCAATTATAGCTTCACGTTGACGCCGTATGCGTCATTGACGGGCGGCACGACGTACAAGATCCGGGTGACGACCGGCGCCCAAAGTTCTGGCGGCACCGCGCTTGCCAGCACATGGACGCACTCCACCGGCATCCTGGTGACGGTGCCGGTTCCTGATACCGGGCAAACCACGTCTTACACCACCACGTTTGGTGAAGACCATGACTACACCACCCACACCCCATCGTACACCGATAACGGCAACAGCACCGTGACCGACAATGTCACCGGGTTGATGTGGCAGAAAGAGGATGATGGATCAACCCGAACCTGGGATAACGCAGGAACTTACTGTTCCGGATTGTCGCTGGGCGGCTACAGTGATTGGCGATTGCCGACACCCAGAGAATTGCAGAGTATTGTGAGTTATGGCACGTATAATCCTGCCATCAACGGCACGTATTTTCCCAATACACAGAATAATCGTTATTGGTCATCAATGTCGTACATAAATAATTCAACTCATGCATGGTATCTGTCCACCCAAAAGGGTGAGATTAATAGAGATGTTAAATCCACCACCAGCTATGTTCGTTGTGTTCGTGGCGGAACTTCGTCTGGAATCTGGACCGTTAACTATTTGTCAGAAAACAGTACGGTGCAGGATCTTGCAACTGGATTAATGTGGCAAAAAGTCGATGATGGATCGGCACGAAGCAAGGATCAGGGATTAAATTATTGTGAAAGCTTGGCTTTGGAAAATTTTACAGACTGGCGTTTGCCCGATATCAAGGAACTCGAATCCATCGTGGATTATAGTTCCTATAACCCTGCCATTAATACCAGCTATTTTTCAAATACCCAAACCTCTGCATACTACATGTCGTCTACTTCCGATGTTAGTAATTCGTTAGCCACATGGCGCATTCATTTCGGGGAAGGCTACTTCGGTCCTGATAACTCTTCCGGTCTTGTGCGGTGCGTTCGTGGAGGATTGTGAGTTGGTCATTTGGTGCTTGGGTGATTTGTTCCACTGGTCTTGGTGGAGCAATTGCCATGGTTGTGGGAAACAGACGGAAGCGTGGGCAGGGAACTGCCCGTCAGGGCGGTTAAAATGTCGCATCCAGAAACGGATTCACAATCCGTAGGGTTTGAAGCCTTGGTCCATATTCAGGCCATCCAATTTTCGTAATGAAACTCAGACTGGAGCTTCGCCAAAACTGGATAAACCCCATCCGCGCTGATCAGGCGGCATCCTT
>JADFZZ010000086.1:1755-2259 GCA_015232315.1 SAR324 cluster bacterium
GGCTGTGGCGGCCAGCATGATATCAATGTTAAATTTCTTCATATTTTTGGCAGTGATCTCACGAGATGTCTTGAGTTGCCCTTTCAAGACTCCATAGATCGCGGCGGATTGCGACGATAGCGGTAAAATCTCAAATTCACTCATCACGGAATTCACCATTTCCCGAATTTCAGATTTTTTCCTATCATCCGACAAATAGTGGCTGTATTCCAATTCAAACAGAGTCAGAATGGAAATCGTGAGTTGATCAGACTCTCGCAAGGAACAAATTTTGGATCGAATGGCGACATGCTCCGGGGAATTTTTCCGATAAAGAAAAGTGAGAGTATCCGTATCCAGTAAGTATTTCATGCATCCTGGTCATGATGGAAAGTGAATTCTTCCCGGAAAACCCTGGAGGTTTCCAACATAAAATCGATGGTTTCCGAAGAAATGGCAGTGGATTCGATGCGTTGCATCAAGCCCCTCCATCGGGAAGATTTCATCTCCTGATCTTTCTCTTCT
>JADFZZ010000087.1 GCA_015232315.1 SAR324 cluster bacterium
CAAATTACGATAACGCCGACAGAAACCACTTCTGACATCGTGGAGACAGAAACGTCCACAACAACTACCGAGACAGCCACAACAACAGAAACCACAGCTACATCAACTTCCACCGTTACGACCAGTGCCAGTGCAAGTTCCACGACTACGACATCTTCAACAACAGCGACGACTGTAGCCGTTGTTCCTGCGGGGTTTACCTTGAGCGCAATCAGTGGAAATACTACCGAAACCGGGGGAACCGCGACCTTCACAATGAAACTGAACGCAAAGCCTACGGCTAATGTCGTGATTCCCCTAAGCAGTTCCAACACGATAGAAGGAACCGTATCTCCCGCTTCACTCACCTTCACCGCCAGCAATTGGAATACCCTGCAAACCGTGACCGTGACCGGAGTCGATGACTTAAAAATTGATGGAAATGTTGCGTATAGCATTGTGACAGGTGCCGCGAGTAGTACGGATAGTAATTATAATGGCCTCAATCCGGAGGATGTCTCCGTAACCAACACCGATAATGATATCATGTGGACTACAGCTCGACAGATGGGAACAGCGGGAGAAGATTCCAGTCGTTCCGTTGCTGTCGATAAAGATGGGAATGTCTATTTGGCAGGTTTGACTTCCAGTAGTTTGGATGGTCAAACATATATAGGTGGGTCTTATGATGCCACGGTCATCAAATACAATTCCTTGGGAGTCAAACAGTGGACAAAACTGGTGGGAACCGACCAGTACGATATAGCAACAGCGATCACCGTGGATAACAACGGGAATATCTATATTACGGGTATAACCACTGGAACCTTTCCTGGTAAAACCAATATAGGTGCGAATGAGTCATTTCTGGCAAAACTGGATTCCTCCGGGAATCTGATTTTTACGCAAGAGTGGGGGCAGTATGCGGATGATGGGGGTAGAGGTATCGCTGTGGATAATAGCGGAAATATCTATATTGCGGGATATTCCCAATATGGAGATAATTCAGTAGGTCCCTGTGATCTGGGAACCTGTAGTAACTATGCCAGTTATGTTGCGAAATTTGATGCTTCCACGGGAACCAAGTTATGGCTTTACCGTTTTGGCAGTGATGGCCAGCAAGGGTTCGGAATTACGGTGGATAGTAACGGAAATATCTATGCGACAGGAGCCAATTCTGACGGATTGGGAACCTGTGAGGTCGGCGCTTGCGGAGGAAATGACATGTATGTGGTTAAATATAATTCTTCCGGAACTAAGGCATGGACTAAACGGTATGGTTCCGCCGCCCATGAATACGGCTGGGGGATAACCTCTGATAGTTCTGGAAATGTCTATGTCACAGGTCAAACAACGGGTGCCTTTCCTACAAGCAATGCCGGGGCTGAAGATATATTCCTTATAAAACTGGATTCTTCAGGAAGCAATCAATGGGTGAAGCAGATGGGAACTGTTCAGTCTGATATAGGAAATGGGATCTCCGTCGATAGTAACGGGAATGTCTATGTTACAGGCTATACCGGAGATGCCCTGGATAGCCAAAGCAATGCTGGCGGTAGGGATGTATTTTTGGTCAAATATGATTCGGTAGGAACCAAACAATGGACAAAACTGTTAGGCTCTACCTCGGATGATGAAGGGATGGGAGTTACGGTCGATAGCGGTGGAAATATCTTTGCTACAGGTCAGACCAAGGGTGGATTGGATGGGAATACGTATGGTGGAGCCAGTCTCTGGGATTTGTTTGTCACAAAATATGCCCCGGATGGAACGCGATAGACCTTTGGCAAGGGCGCCGGGTTGGGCTTGCTGTTAACAATGTGGTGATGAAATCCTGTGATGACTCCTGCGTGTCGCTCCCGTAAGCGCCAAACCAACCACATCTATGCAAAGCACAGCAATTATGTCATAGTCGTTTAGGCATACGAAATATGATTTTTCAGGGCAGTGAATTATAGGAAGTCCGATGGTTGAAGACCGTCGGACTCGCAATTGGCAGAATTGAGGTAGCAATCTGGTGAGTTGCTCCGAGTTGTGGGCATAAGGGAGTTGTTCAAACAGATGTTTGAGATAGGCAAACGGCTCGAGTTTGTTGGCTTTGGCGGTTTCAATGAGACTATAAATGGCGGCACTGGCTTTTGCGCCCGCGGGAGTATCACAAAAGAGCCAGTTTTTTCGGCCCAACACCAAGGGGCGAATCGAGTTTTCAGCCCAATTATTGTCCGGAGTGACCT
>JADFZZ010000088.1 GCA_015232315.1 SAR324 cluster bacterium
CCTTGTGAATATATATTTGAATCAGTTTGAATGTATTAAATAAAATGAACAAAATCGAACAAGACGTTCGAGACGGATTGCTTACACTGCGCTTTGCTCCGTTCCAGCAACCGCTCAACTCAGCGTTGGACAGAACCGCCATGAGGCGGGGACGCTTAACGACGCCCAAACTGCTGAAATTAAAATAGATATAAGAATTCAGAAGGGTGGAATGATCAAGGGAGTTCAGCAGATATTTCAGGAAGGCTATGCGGAGTATGAGCGGAGTCACGCTGTGTCGAAGTCGATGAGGGATACGGCCTGGAGCGTGATGAACTGCCGGACGGCGGTGCTGGGAGGATATCAGGAAGTCTGTGAAGCGGGACATTTTGAAAAGAATCATTATAATTCGTGCCGTAACCGTCAGTGTCCACAGTGCAATACCGCACAGAATGAGAAGTGGCTGGAGTTTCAGCGCTCGCGTCTGCTGGACTGCGCGCATTATCACGTGATCTTCACGTTGCCGCATTCCTTGAACGGATTATGGAAACACAATGAGCGTGAGATGACGAATTTGTTGTTTCAGAACGCCAGCGCGACGTTGCGGGAATTGCTGGAAGATGAAACATATCTGGGCGCGGAAGCGGGCTGGATCGCGTCGTTGCATACGTGGAGCCGTGATCTGAGTCTGCATCCGCACCTGCATGTTCTGATCACCGCGGGTGGTCTGAACGAGGAGCGATGGGTGGAAAAAACGGGAAATATCCTGCTGCCGTTCCGGGTGGTTCGTGACCTGTTTCGCGGAAAAATGAGAGCGTCGCTGAGCGAACAACTGGAGTCTGGAACGCTGAAGGTTCCCCCGTCGGCTACGCTTCAGGGTTGCCTGAACGAACTCAACCGGTTGGGCCGTCAGCCGTGGAATGTGAAACTGTGTCCCCGTTATGAGCATGGTCAGGGCGTGCTGCTGTATCTGTCAAAGTACCTGCGGGGTGGTCCGGTGAGCGACCGGCGGATTCTGTCGCTGGAACACGGACGGGTTCGTCTCAAGACCGGGCGTGGGTCTGAGGCCCGATCGGTGGAGTATGGCGTCAGTACGTTTATTCAACGGTTTTTGCGGCATGTTCCTCCCAAAAACAGTATTCGGGTCCGGTCCTATGGTCTGTATTCCAATAGCGCCCGTCAGACATCCTGGGAAACGGCGAACCGGAGTCTGGGGCAGAACGGGGCGGCCAGAACGTCCTCGCCCATGAAAGTTCAGCGACAGGTTTCCCTGAAACTGGCCGAAAAACTGTGGAGTCCCGCGAACTGTCCGGTGTGCGGCAAGACCTTACACGTCCGGGTCCTGCCGGAAATTCGGAATCCCGCGCGACGCAAGGAAACCGTGCCAAGAGCGGAGCGAAAAGACGCGGCCTGACGTCCCCCTGTCCGGAGGGTTGTCGCGACATCTCCGGAAGGACTCCGTCCGGACGCTGGAAAACACCGACAAAGGACCGATAGCTGAACTCAATGGACGCAAAGTGAAGGGAAAATCACGCTGTTTCGCGACGGCTATCCAGGGAAATGTACAAAAATCCGCCGCCATTTCCTCAAATAATCACCAGGGCGGAAAATCGTTCGCGCCGGATTTCCATAAATAAAGGCTGGCGTTGAACTTCAGGAACGCTTGCGACGGGCGTTGCCCGCTCATCTGTCCAACAGACGATGAAGCAGAAAAACTCATACCCAACGCTGACTTCCTGTCTCGCGAAAACTCACTCCGTCATACGGTCCGTGAGTTTTCTGCTTATCTTAAACGTTGGACATATTCTTAATGAAGGAGATCGATCATGAATAAAGTTATTGCCCATCTGGATATACTTGGGTTTAGTAATCATACATATACAAATGTTGAGGAAGCACTGGAATTACTGTCTGATTATCAGACTATTATAAACCAGAAGATCATTGACAATAAATTACACCCATCATCATCCTATCCAAGCGGATTACAAGATTTAGCAAAACATAATAGCGTTGCTAGGAGGCTGTCCGAGAATAGCCATAAGCAATGTTTGATTGGTGAAAAATTTGGTGTAGAAAATACCCTTGTGAGGGTCGCCCAACAATTTTTCTTGAGTTCCAATCATGTTTCAAAATTATTTTT